>JAJZCT010000129.1 GCA_021828925.1 Planctomycetota bacterium | reverse complement strand
TTGGCACGGCAATAATCCGCGAACAGTGTGCCAAGAAAATATTGTGGATTGAAGGTTGCACGAATATTTTGCCGATTGTGGATCAGATCATGTTCATGGCACGCGATAAAAACGACGAATTCCGATCGCTGGGCCAATGCACCTGGCAAGCCGTTCAGGCGGCATTTGGCGACATGATTACGCCAACCGATGATTATCCGCCAAGGTTTATGGCCACAGGTTTCCCGACAGAGGAACAGATCAAGGCGATTGCCATCAGCACGGGCTAAAACCAGTTGTCTGTATTATCGAGCTTTTCCAAGAAATCGTCCCGAATCACCTTACGCATCGTTTCCAGGCCCTTTGGCAATAGAACATAGATGCGAATTTCATACAGCGCATACTCCGAAAGAATGTTCATCAAAGACTGTTTGGATTCGACAATAGGAATCGATTCTTTGCCGTCTTCGCTAAGAATGCGAACAGCCTGTTGATAACGGTCTTTCTGGTCGTCCGTGGCGCTGCCGAGCTGGGAGACCGGGATGCGCGAGCCTATTTTAGTCAGCGCCATCCCCTCCTGCGTCCAAATGTGCAAAGTTTCGCGTGGAACACCATATCTTTTAGCGCAATCGTCTAATCTAATTTTCAAAAGCATTTGGACATTGCGATGATTGGAGAGTTCGTTACTCTGGAGTAAGCACCTGTAAGTAGCGACCAAGCTCGGTGGCCGACGGTCCAGAATTGCGGAGAACTTCAGCCTTTCGGATGGCGCAAAACTGGGGTCGTTGGACGCATCGCGCATCAACCCCATAATCTTGCTGTCATCGAAAAAGCGCCAGTCGCCATTGCCTAGCATCAACTGGACATCGTTGGCACCGCACTTGACTACACCGCGCGTGATCAACGCCCGCAACGAATCCTTCAGCAGCCATTCAAAACCAGCAACAGTTTTGTGATAGGCAACCTGCTGGTAATCAAAATATCGGCATAGCAAGAAATGTTCAGCGGCTCGCAACGCCTTCGCCGTGAGACACACTCGCTTCTCTGAGTCAACCCTTATCTGGGTCAGAAGATAATCCAGATCGACGGAACCATATGGTAATCCCGTATGATGGGCTGTGCGCAACAGGTAATCGATCCGATCAGCATCCATATCAGAACTTACCAGATTGCTGAATTGGGGTGGCTTTTCCCGTAAAATAACCGAAGCGATATCCGTCTCGGGATCAAAATTCTGTTTTTTCAGGATACGGTTAATATCCTGGTCGTTAAGTAAAATTTGCTTTCCAACCTGCTCGTGTCGGTAATAGTCATCTGAGCCTACATTTGAGGCACCCTCGCCTTGGAGTTTCTCGTCCGCGAAATGCTCCTTCAGCGCGTCTTCCATAGCATGCGAAAATGGATAATGCCCAACATCATGCAAAAGCGCTGCGAGTCGATATTTCTGAATTTCATGCTCATTAAGCTCGCTTGTTGATACATGGTTATTCTGTACAAGCGACGAAAGAATTCTTCCGGCGATATGACACACGCCCAACGAGTGGGAAAAACGTGAATAGTCCGCGCCAGGAAACACCAAATTGGCCAGACCCAGTTGCTTGATACCGCGTAGCCGCTGAAATGCCGGGCAGCCGACCAATTCGAGTTCGATTTCACTCAAACCGATTGTGCCGTGTACCGGGTCAGAGATCTGTTTGGCATTAAAGGCCTCCATACCGCCCTACCCAAGCAATCCTGCGGATCGTAGTGATATTTTGCCTTGGTCAAAGAAGCCAACCAAGTGTTGTTTCTCTTTATCCAGCCTGTCTCTTGATTCCTCGTCGGTAAATTTGGAGACGGTCAATAGAAAGTGTATTGATGCCAGCAGTTCGAGCCAATCTTCCTGGCTAAGATCAATCCCCGGCGGAGGTTCGATCAGCGGTTGAAGCGAATCTAATTTATCTTTCAGGTCGGGCCGGAGGGCCTTGCCAACATGCCCCTTGTCATCTGCGTCCAGAGCCGAGGCAAGGCTGTAGTAGTCCCGCGTCAGGGCCGGGCTATACGGCCCCATCACATACCAACCAAATACATAAGAAAGGTTCACGCCTGCCGCCTGTGCGAGATATACCGCCTTTTGAATTCGCTTCCGATCATCAACTGCGGCGATGCTGTCGGAAACGCCGAGATTGTCGAGAACGAGCTTTAAAACTATTTGGGACGGTTCCATAGGATGAATACCCCCTATCCTTCCGGCCTTCCGGAATAACCCGCAACGGATGAGAGGATGGCCGAGGAATGTCGGCAATACCCTTCAACCACCTTGATCCACCACATATATTATAGGCTTTGGGCCGGAACGCAAATAGTACATTCTAAATACCACATGGTGGTGCCCCGGCGTGGGTGCGCGGCGCACGGTTAGCGGCCGACGGCTTGCGGCTGTTGCTCAGGCAACAACCCTCGGGCTTTCATCCAGGCCGCGCAATCGCGCGGCCATTGCACGGAGTCTGTCCCTTTTTTACCAAGCCCAAAACCATGACCGCCGTGCTTAAATTCAATGAGTTTTGCCGGTATGCCATTGCGTTTAAGCGCGGCGTAAAAGCGCTTTTCATTTTGATGGTTCACGGCATGATCATCGTGGGCATAAAACATGAAGGTCGGTGGGGTTAAAGCGGTGACATTCAATTCGCTGGAAAAGTATTCATCTGCATCCAGCGGAGCATGTTTTCCCAGGAAACTGGCGTGGGAAAGCGGATGCGTAATGCCGGGCATCATGGAAATGACCGGATAGCCGAGCACCAGAAAATCCGGGCGGGTGCTGAAGCGATTGAGTTTATTGGCGGCATCTGGATTTCCAGGCAGCCAATGCACGCCGGCGAGAGAGGCGACCGACCCACCCGCTGAAAAGCCCATCACGCCAACGCGCTGCGGATTAATGTGCCAGTGTTTGGCATTCGCGCGGACAATTTGTACCGCCCGGCGCACATCCTGCAATGGCCAGGGCACGCCGCTGGGCGGGAGTTTCCCATCCGGCAGGCGATATTTCAATACAAAGCAGCTTACGCCAAGTTTATTAAACCAGCGTGCCACGCGGTAGCCTTCCAGGCCAATGGCTTCTTCCACATACGCCCCACCGGGGCAAATGACCAGCGCACAACCATTGGCTTTCTTGGCGGGCGGAAGATAAACGCGCAATGTTGGCCAGCGGATCGGGCCACGGATATGACGCCCCCGGCCAACGGGGTAAAACGACAGGCTGATCCGCTGATTCTGCGGCACCTTTAAATGGGGCCAAACGGGCACAACCAGACGCTGCGCCGCGGAGGCGGTTACGGGTAAAAGCAACAGGATCAGCAGCAACGAGACATATCGGGTCATACGGCATTCCGTTCACGAAAGTGCGGAGTTCTGTAGAGTGAAAACGCAAATATTTATCGGGGAATAAAGTGCATCCGTTTCAACCAGCGGGCGCAGTCCATTGGCCATTGGGTGGAATCGGTCCCCTTTCTTCCCAGCCCAAAGCCGTGCCAGCCGAGCTTAAATTCAACGAGTGTTACCGGTACACCATTGCGTTTAAGCGCGGCATAAAAGCGTTTTTCGTTTTGATGGTTCACGGTTGTATCATCATGGGCATAAAACATAAACGTCGGTGGAGTTAAAGGCGTGACATTTAACTCGCTGGAGAAATATTCTTCCAGATCCAGCGGGGGATTTTTTCCCAGCAGACCATCCTGCGAACCGGGATGTGTAATGCCGGGCATCATGGAAATAACCGGATAGCCAAGCACCAGAAAATCCGGGCGGGTGCTGAAGCGATTGAGTTTATTGGCGGCATCCGGATTTCCAGGCAGCCAATGTACACCGGCCAGAGAGGCGACCGACCCCCCTGCTGAAAAGCCCATCACGCCAACGCGCTGCGGATTAATGTGCCATTGTTTGGCATGGGCGCGTACGATCTGCACCGCCCGGCGCACATCCTGCAAGGGCCAGGGCACACCGCTGGGCGGAATCCGGGCACCGGGCAGGCGATATTTCAGCACATAGCAGCTTACCCCCAGCTTATTAAACCATCGTGCCACGCGATAACCCTCCAGCGACATGGCCTCAATCCAGTAAGCTCCGCCGGGGCAGATGACAATGGCACAGCCGTTGGCGCGTTTTTGAGGCGCGGGAAAAAGTGTCATCGTTGGCCAGAGAATCGGGCCTGTTGCCACGTAACCAATGGAATGGTGTTTCACAATTTTAGTATGGCGTTGCGCTACCGGAACATTTAAGTGCGGCCACACGGGGATAACCCGCGGTGTTGCCGCCATGGTCGATCCAGTAAGCAACAAAACCGCCAGGGTCGTTGTGAGTTTCTTAATCATTCAGGCTTTCCTGTAAAAAGTATAAAAGCAACAGTTTTTCTTCTCTTTCGTAACGGGATTGAGTGTCATTCAGCGTTTTGCCGCGGGCAGGAAATGCATTTTGCGCAGCCAGCGTTCACATTCCTTCGGCCATTTGACGGTTCCTGTGCCGGGCCGGCCCAGGCCGAAACCGTGTCCACCGCGCTGGAACATGCGCAATTCCGCGGGAATGCCATTTCTTCTCAAAGCTTTGTAAAAGCGAATGCTGTTGGCGGTTGGCACCAGCGGGTCATCATGGGCAAAGCAGATAAAGGCAGGCGGGGTCAAGGAAGTAACATTTAATTCGCTGGAGAAATATTGTTCCACATCCAATGGCGGATGAAGCCCCAGAAGCGCGTTATGGGAACCGGGATGCGTAATGGCCGGCATCATGGAAATAACCGGGTAACACAGCACCATGAAATCCGGGCGGGTGCTGAAGCGATTGAGTTTATTGGCGGCATCCGGATTTCCGGGCAGCCAATGCACACCGGCCAGGGAGGCGACCGACCCCCCCGCCGAAAAACCCATCACGCCAACGCGATGCGGATTGATGTGCCATTGTTTGGCATGCGCGCGTACAATCTGTATCGCCCGGCGCACATCCTGCAACGGCCAGGGCACGCCGCTGGGCGGAAGTTTACCGTCCGGCAGGCGATAGCGCAAAATAAAGCAATTCACACCGATGCGATTAAACCATTTTGACGGTGCCACACCTTCCGGGGGAACCCACTCACTGACATAGCCGCCGCCCGGGCAGATAATAATCGCCGTGCCGCTGTTGTTATCGGCTGCCGCCGGGTAGCATGTCAATTCCGGCCAGCGCACCGGGGTCAGCAGTACACCGATGGCATTTTTCTTCGGGTGCCTCTGGCTTAAGGGAATATTCAACCGCGGCCAAACGGGGATAACCAGCGGCGTGGCCGCGGTGGTTGGCCGGCATAATAACATTGCCGGAAGCGCAATGATCAAAACAGCGAGGATTCTCTTAAGTGACGGCATGTAAAGCTCCGCGAAACACAATAAAGTAACCACATTCTTACACGTTTTTGATTTTTCGCACCGGTGCGGTCTGCACCCAGCGCATGATAGTTTGCGGCAGCGGCGATTGAAAGTCCAGCGTTTTTCCGGTGCGCGGATGCGTGAATTGTACATGCACCGCGTGCAGACATAATCTGCTTTCACCCCCCCGCCGCGCCGCCGGCGTGCCATAAAATACGTCCCCCACCACCGGATGGCCGATGGCCGCAAACTGCACGCGAATCTGATGCTTGCGGCCCGTGTGCAAGCGGCACCGAATCAGGCTCATTGCCCCGTTGGACTGCAATAATTGATAATCCAAAATGGCCGGTTTGCCCGCGGCGGCGCTGGGTATTGCGGGATTGTTCGGGCATACACGCACCATTCCGGATTCCGTTTCAAGCAGCCGATGTTCCAACCGCCCCGCCGGGGGCTTGGGCGTACCGTGCACCACGAGTTCATACTCTCTGGTGATGCTGTGAGTTCGGAATTGCCGCTTTAAATCAGCCAACGCCCGCACGCCGCGGGCCAGCACCAGCAGACCGGATGCGTCGCGGTCCAGGCGATGCACGAGATGGGCTTTGAGTTTCTGGTTATCCCGGCCAAGCACCCGATTTACTCCCGCCAGCAGGGTGGGCCGCTTTTCTTCGGCATGGGTTGCCGTCAGCAGTCCGGCGGGTTTTACCACCACCAGCACGTCGGAATCCGCGTAAATCGGGCGTACCGCATCATCAAGTCGGGCTAAATCCGCCCCGGTGCCGGCACGATTATTGTGAATCTGCGGTGTAATGCCGTCCGGCACGCCCTGCTTGAGAGAGCGCACCGGTTTGCCATTGAGAAACACGCGCGCTTCCTGGACCATTCGCCGGAGCGTCGTGGTTTTAGCCTGCGGATATTTGCGCCGCAGGAAATCCAGAATGGTGCGTTCATCGCTCATAACACATATACATATTAACAATTATAGTGGATTATTGGTAAACTGTCCGAATATCCGGTCAAAGTCATCGACGGAAAAATACTGGATAACGACCTTGCCCGCCCCCTTTTTGCGACTGGGAATAATACGCAGCTTGGTTCCCAGTTGACGGGAAATGCGTTGCTCCATATCCAGAACATTGGGTGTGCGCACCGTTCCGGTTTTGGAAGCACGGGCCGGGGCGGCGGCTCCGCTTTCGCGGGCAAGCGTTTCCAGGCGGCGGACGCTTAAGCCCTGCTGGGCGGTGAGGGTTGCCAGAGCGAGTTGGCGTTGGGCATCATCAATGCCGGCAAGAACTTTGGCATGGCCGGTGGAAATGGCCCCGGCGATGACCAGTTCCTGAATGGCGCCTGGTAAATCCAGCAGACGCAAGAAGTTGGTAATGGTCGTGCGATCTTCGCCAAGCCGCTGGGCCGCCTGGGCATGGGTGACGGAAAATCGTTCGATATAAGCCCGATACGCTTTGGCACGTTCAATGGGGTTGAGATCCTGGCGTTGGATATTTTCTATTAAGGCCCATTCGATTTGTTGTTCAGGAGTTGTATCGGCGCGGATAATGGCGGGAATGGTCATCAGTCCGGCAAGTTTGGCGGCTGCGGTGCGGCGATGACCGGCAACAAGCTGATAACGTTGCCCGACCTGCCTGAGCAGAACGGGTTGGAGAATTCCGTGCGTACGAAGAGAATTTGCCAACTCCGCTAATGCGGAAGAATCCATCGTTTGGCGTGGTTGATCAGGATTATCGTCAATTTGATCGATAGATATTTCGTAAACACGTAGATGTTGCTCTTCGGCGTAGGTTATATTTTGTGGGCCACTGGACTTTTTACCACCATTGGTAGTGTTTGAATTATCTTCTGGATGGGACGGCTTTTGTCGATTTGTAATCAGTGCATTGAGTCCCCTACCGAGTCGTGCTTGTGCAGCCATGGGAATTTCTCCGTTGTTTTCTCAAACGATGTTCTACGTGGAACATTGTCTGGTATCACGTCATTTGCGTCAAGCCGGGAGTTTCACAAAAGTGTGACGGGCGACCGGATGAGGACGGGACAACAGACTTGTTTGTAAGAGCCTGTTTGAAAAGTTGCGAATTGGTTCAACGGATAACTGGATGATAAAAGCCATTTCGTGTCTGCTTCAAGCCAGGCGTAAATTTGCATCGCAGATTCCCCGGAGGATACATTCACAACAGGATCAGTTGTGCATGCGTACAATGCGAAATTGTGAGCATCATGATCTGCTTAACGAACTTAGAGTCTGTTGGGAAATTCCGCCGGGATCGCGTTGGGGCGGCAAACGGCTGCCTGCGGCGTTCTCGACCCTCAACATATTCCGGAATATGCTTCGGATCTGCGTCTTTGGATCCATTCATTTGCCAAGCCAGTGAACCCGCATCGGACTTTTCAAACAGGCTCTTCGTAATCGGAGCTGCTGTGCCGGCGAATGGGTGCCGGACAGGTTCCGTCCGTGGCTGGCTTATGGTTCTTCTTAGGAAGGTTTGCCACTGGTAGACGCTTGGCAACGGAGCCGCATGAGACCGTGAGAAGTGCAATTAATCTTGCGGATTAGCTCGCATAATGTTTGAAACAGGGTAGATGTTCCACGTGGAACATGAATTAAATTCAAAATCTCAGGAAGCGGAATTTAACCATACGCGAGCCAAACGGCCCAGCTCAATCCAGTTCATTTTTTGATATAACGCCAACGCCGGATCGTTTTCTGCGTCAACCTGCAGCAGGGGAGTTTTACCCATTT
>JAJZCT010000128.1 GCA_021828925.1 Planctomycetota bacterium | reverse complement strand
GGATGAGCAGCATAAATTCGGGGTCCAGCAGCGGGCGGTGATTCGTGGCCGCTATGCCGCTGTGCATACGCTGGTGATGACCGCCACGCCGATTCCCCGTACGTTGGCCATGGCGGTGTTTGGCGATCTGGATGTGTCAACGATTGATGAATTGCCGCCAGGCCGGCAGCCCATCGCGACGCGCGCCCTGCCGGCCAGCCGGCGCGCGGAAGTCTATGCCTACCTGGTTAAGCAGGTGCACGCAGGCCGGCAGGGCTATGTGGTGCTGCCGGCGATTGATGAAAACGCTGCCGAATTACGTGGGGCTGTGCGGACCTTTAATGAGCTTAAGGATGGAGAACTGGCGAATTATCGCGTGGGACTTCTGCATGGGCGGATGGAGGCCCCGGACCGGCGAGCGGTCATGGAGCAATTCCGGACCGGTAAGCTGGATGTCCTGGTTTCCACCAGTATTATTGAAGTCGGCGTGGATGTCCCCAATGCGACCGTCATGATTATTGAACACGCCGAGCGTTTCGGTTTAGCTCAGTTGCATCAGCTGCGCGGGCGTGTGGGGCGGGGCAGCCATAAATCCGCCTGCATTCTGCTGTTTGAAAATGACCCGCCGGAACCGCCGCCGCGTCTGGCGGCCATGATAAAATATTCCAGCGGATTTGATATTGCGCAGGAAGACTTGAAAATTCGGGGTATGGGCGAAATTGTTGGCGAACGCCAAAGCGGTCGCCCTGATATGCTTTTCCCTGATCTGCTGCTGGATCCGTTTTTACTTCCGGCAGCACGTGAAGTGGCACAGGCCATTATTAAATCGGACCCGCACGTCATTGCGGCGGAAAATGGCGAATTACGTCGGGAATTATCTGCCCGTTTCAAAGAGGCGCTGACTTTAGCTGATGTGGGGTAAGAAGACACGCAAAAAGCTGATCCACCTCTGCATGTCCCTGGAAACCGGAATGCTCTGCCGGAAATGCTTTGCATTGAATCCAACGGCAACGAACGCTATTATTATTAAAAGAATTCCTGCTGCCAATTCGTCCGTTGGGACAATAGTACATCCTGCGGAAATTAGTTTTCGGGAATTCATGCAGCGCAATGCCTTGCCTTGCCATGATCACTTTTGGCTGGGCAGATCGGAGTAGCGGCCATGAACGTATTATTGCTTTACCCGGAATTTCCCGAGACTTTCTGGAGTCTCAAACATGCCTTGCGATTTGTGCGAAAGCGAGCGGTCATCCCTCCGCTAGGCCTCTTGACCGTCGCCGCGATGCTGCCCCCGCAGTGGAATAAACGGATGGTGGACTTGAATGTCCATTCGTTGTCAAACGCCGACCTGGCCTGGGCCGACCTTGTAATGATCAGCGGCATGGTCGTACAGCGCGAATCAGCCAAGGCTCTGATAGCCCGTTGTAAAGCGGCCGGCCGCACCATTGTCGCGGGCGGACCGTTGTTCAGCTACGAATATGAACTCTTCGATCAGGTGGACCACTTCGTACTCGATGAAGCGGAATTGTCGTTACCACCATTCCTGGCAGATTTGCAACAGGGAACGGCTCGGCGATTGTATCGCGCCCAGGGCTTCGCCGATCTTCACACGACACCGGTTCCGCTCTGGGAACTGGCGGACCTTCGCTATTACGCCTGCACCGGAATTCAGTTTTCGCGCGGTTGCCCCTTCGACTGTGATTTTTGCAACGTGACAGCCATGTTTGGCCGCCGTCCACGCACCAAGACCTCTGCCCAAATACGCGCTGAACTCGAGACGCTCTATCGGTGTGGATGGCGCGACGGTATTTTCTTCGTTGATGACAACCTGATCGGCAATAAGCGAGAACTCAAGCATGACTTGCTGCCAGTGCTGGTCCAGTGGCAAAAGGAACGTGGCCCCTTTACTTTCAACACTCAGGTTTCAATCAACCTGGCCGATGATCCGCAACTGATGGCCGCTATGGCGGGGGCGGGTTTTGATACCGTCTTCATCGGCATTGAAACACCGGATAATTCCAGCTTGGCGGAATGTTCAAAAAGCCAGAACCGTAATCGAGATCTGGTGGCGGATGTAAAACGTCTCCACCGCGCGGGACTTCAGGTGCAAGGTGGATTTATTGTAGGCTTTGACAGTGATCAGCCCAGTATTTTCCAGCGGCAAATCGACTTCATACAGAACAGCGGAATCATGACTGCCATGGTGGGGCGGCTTCAAGCCATTCCAGGCACCCGGCTCTATGCGCGGATGAATTTGGCACACCGCGTCATCGGAACCGCCACGGGCGATAATGTGGACGGAACTTCCAACATCGTGCCGGCCGGCAATGAGCAGGCATTACAGCAGGGATATCAGACCATCCTGCGGTCCATCTATTCTTCCAAGCAATACTACCGCAGACTGCGTACTTTTCTTAAAGAGTACCACGCACCGCCCGTGCAGACGCGCTTGACGTTGCGGCGTGTGCTGGCCGGTGCGCTGGCCACCTGGCGACTGGGATTTGTCAGCAAAGAACGCTTTGACTACTGGAGAATGCTGCTCTGGACGAGCTTGCATCGGCCACGAAATTTGCCGTTGGCTATTCAACTGATTATCTGCGGTTACCACTACCGCCGAATCTCCGAACGGCTGGTTCCGGGAGGTCTGAAATCCTGAAAAGCACCGCATCGGCCTTGATGGCCGCTCACCGCAGTCCGTCGGCACCGAGGTTGGCGACCCGCGCCGGATTGGAAATACGTAACTGCGCCGGAAAAGTATAGAGCGTACCGTAGTGAATCTATTCGCTGGCATTCTTAAAAATCCATGCGATACTATTGAGGCGAATGAATGACCGCTCTGTCCGGCGGTGCCGGGCATAAGGGGCAAGTGTCAGCAGGGGTATGGGTTGCAATCGACGCGCCACGGAAAATGATTTCCCGAATTCTCTGTAAGGTTGATCGCCGTGGGTGAATCGTGCCACTGGGCGATGACCCATAACGATCCGCAAGTAGCGATTAGCCGGACGCTCAAGAGGTAAAAGAAAAGGAAACTCTTCGATGTCAAAGAACAGGAAATTTCACATAGTGCCCTCCGCGCCCAGTAGCATATCGGATTGTTTAACGATCAGACGAGAGCGATTATGTTGGGGTAAGGTTGTCATAGCCTCACTATTGGTCTTGGCCGTCTTGATCCTGGTGCCACACAGCGCTGCAGCTTCGCCGCGGTCGCGCATGAACTTGGATTTTCATTGGCGGTGGCATCGGGCGAGCAGCCCATCTCCCGTTTCGGCGGTCAATGCCTCCTGGCGCAAAGTTCAGATTCCCAATGATTATATTGTCCGGGGCAAATTTTCTCGCCACGCCAACAGGGGGCACGGATCGCTGGCGGTTTATCCCGCCTGGTATCAACGCACTTTTACGCTGCCCGCTTCGGATAAGGGTAAAATGCTATGGCTCTATTTTGAAGGCGTATACCGCGATGCGCATGTCTATATCAATGGCCGCCTGGTGGGCAAACACCCCGGCGGATATACCGGCTTTCGCTTGAATATCACAAAGTTTGTTCATTTCAATAAAGCTAATACGCTGGCGGTTTATGTCAATCCAACTTTTTTTGAGGGCTGGTGGTATGAAGGCGGCGGCATTGACCGCAATGTCTGGTTAATTGCCAAACGTCATTTGCATATCACGCGGTACGGTACGTATGTGATCAGCAAGGTGCCGGGGCCTATTCATTATGGCTCAGCGATGGGGGATCATGCCGATGCGAATTTGACGATTCAAACCACGGTTACCAATGCTCGCTCTCATGCCGCGGTATTTTCGATTGTTTCAACCATTCTCAATCCCTCCGGCCACGCGGTAGCCACCGTGCGCACTGCAGAAACGCTTTCCGCGGGGCAGCACGCCACGTTTAATCAGCACACCTCCCTGGCGCATGCGGCTCTGTGGAGCCTGCACCACACCAATTTGTACAAACTTCATACGATCATTGAATCCGACGGTCAAACGGCGGATGCCAAATACACCACCTTCGGTATTCGCACGCTTCGTTTTGATCCCGCGAACGGCTTTTTTCTTGACGGCAAACGCGTGGAAATAAAAGGTGAATGCAACCATGCCGATTTTCCCGCCGTCGGCATCGGGGCACCGAATAATCTCTGGTGGTGGCGCGTGATGATGTTGAAAAAGGAACTCCACGCCAATGCGTACCGGACGTCGCATAATCCCGTTTCGCCGGCCTTTTATCGCGCCTGCGATCATCTGGGTATGCTGGTCATGGATGAAAATCGCCATCCGACCGATACGCAGAATCCCAAAGCTGCTGTGGGCGAGCCTTACAACAATATGTCAGCCATTAAGTTTCTGATTCTCCGCGACCGTAATCACCCCAGTGTGATTATGTGGTCCATGTGTAATGAGGAATGGAAGATTCAGGCTACCAAATATGGCGAAAAAGTTTTCCGCGCGTTGATGCATGAAGTCCATAAATATGACCGCACCCGGCCGATTACCTGTGCCATGAATGGTGGTTATCCGCATGGCTTTACTCATGTGGAAAATTTGCAGGGCATCAATTACCACCCCGGGGCTTATGCGTGGATGCATAAACTGCTGCCGAACCTGCCTATTTTCGGCAGTGAAATCGGCAGCACTTGCAGCGATCGCGGCGTAGTGGTAAGCAATAAAAGCAAGGGGCTGGTGAGCCAATACACCATGCACACAAACTGGTCGCAATACGCCTGGGATACCTGGAAGCCTATTGCCACACAAAAATTTGTGGAGGGCGGCTTTAACTGGACCGGTTTTGATTACCGCGGCGAAACCACGCCTGACGGCTGGCCGGATGTAAATTCTCATTTTGGGGTATTGGACATCTGTGGCTTTCCTAAGCCCGATGCCTATTACTACAAAGCCTGGTGGGGCAAAAAGCCGCTGGTTTATATCTGCCCGCAATGGAATTTGCCCAAATCCATGATCGGGAAGAACGTGCTGGTTCGCTGCTACGCTAATTGCGACACGGTGGCACTATTTCTTAATGGCAAAAAAATCGGTCAAAAGAAAATGCCCAAATATTGGTATCTGGACTGGCAGGTTCCCTACCAGCCCGGCAAGCTTGTCGCGCGCGGGTATGACCATGGAAAACTCGTGGCCACCTGGACCCAACGCACCACCGGCCCCGCGGTCGGCTTGCGGCTGGTAAATCAATGGCCAAAAATACGGGCCAATGGTGAAGATATTGCTCCTATTGCGGTATCCGTGATGGACGCGAATGGCCACGTGGTTACCAATGCCATGAATCTGGTGCACTTCACCATTACCGGGCCGGGCAGAATTGTCGGCTCGGGAAATGGTGATCCGGCGTGTCATGAGCTTAATCAGGCACATTCCCACAAGGCGTTTTATGGCTATTGCATGGTGTTGGTGCAGGCCGATCGCACGGCGGGAGTCATTCACGTGACCGCGAGAGCCAAAGGCCTGGCCCCGGAAACCATTGCGATTCAGACGGTCGCTCCGCAACGTTAAAAACCGGACGCAAAAATTCGGCTAATCGCTCCGTCAAGCTCCCTGCCGACAGGGTAGGGGGAACCTTGGCCATTCGGTTCCGCGTAAGCGTTGACATGCTTGGTTAGGCGTGGCGGGTTTTTGTCATCGGAAGGGAAAATCATGGATTCTCGCTTCCAACTTTTGACTTTTTTTGAAAGCAGGATCTGCGGTGGATGATGCCTTGTATATTGGTCTGGATCTGGGCGGAACCAACATCAAAGCCGGTGTGCTGGATAGCGCGGGTAAAGTAATCGCCAAAACCAGCCTGCCCACGGGTCGCGGTCCGGACGCAGTGATCGCCAATATGATCGCCGCCGCTGGGCAAGCGGTTCGATCGGCAGGCCTGACACTGGATGTCATCGCTGCGGTGGGTATTGATTCTCCCGGCCCGCTGTCCACTGAAAAAGGTATCGTCATCCGCAGCGCTAATTTGCCCGGCTGGGAAAATGTTCCATTAAGAGATCGTATTTCGGCGGCGTTGGGTAAACCGGCAGTTCTGGAAAATGACGCACGTGCCGCCGCCTATGGGGAATTTTTTGCCGGGGCGGGAAAAAGCCTAAATGTACGCAATATGATGATGATTACCCTGGGCACTGGTGTGGGCGGCGGCATTATCGTCGATGGGCGTCTGATTCGCGGCCACACCGATATGGCGGGGGAACTGGGTCATGCGATCGTCGTGCCGGACGGAGTATTGTGTGGCTGCGGGCAAAAGGGGTGCCTGGAAATGTACACGGCGGCCAGCCGCGTGGGTCAGCGGGCTGTCCAGGCCCTGCATGACCCGGAAGTTACCTCCAGCCTGCGTGATGCGCTGAATCAATTCGGGGAACTTACCGCACGGGATGTAGAAGATCATGCCCGGCGGGGCGATGAGCTGGCTTTGGAAATCTGGAATCAGACTTGCCGCTATCTGGCTGTGGCCTGTATAAGTGCCGTGCATTGGCTGGATCCGCAGATGATCATTCTAGGCGGCGGTATGGCTGCGGCGGGCGAGTTTCTTTTACAGCCCGTCCGGCGGCATTTTGATGAAAATTATTGGAACATGGATCCGCCTGTGGTCGAAATCCGTGCTGCGGAACTCGGCAATGATGCCGGCATAATCGGTGCGGCCGCGTTAGCCCATGCTATGATGCAGGGGCATTGAAATGGAAGGAATGAAATATGTCGGAAAATCCCAAGGTGCTGGCGGTCATATCGGTACAGGGTAGAGATCAAAAAGGCGTGGTGGCAAAATTTGCCACCTATGTGGCTGCCAACGGGATAAACATTGAGGATATGGAACAGCGTGTGGTCCGCGGCATATTTGTCATGGATATGCTGGTGGATCTGCATGATATGGCCATTTCCCTGGATCAACTGATAACCGGATTATTGGATTTGGGGCGGCAGATCGGCATGGAAGCCCGTATTACACTCCGCCAGACTCGTAAGGCCAAGCGCGTCGTCGTGCTGGTGAGCAAAGAACCGCATTGCCTGCAAAAACTGCTGGACCTGAATCGTCAAAATGAACTCAACGGCCAAATCGTTTCAGTTCTGGCCAATCATCCGACGCTGGAGGATGTGGCCCGTGCCGCCGAACTGCCATTTGCCTTTACGCTCTCAGGCCCTGATGAATCAGCAAAAACGCGGCATCGGCAATGGCTTTTTGAAAAACTTAGGTCGCTGGAGCCGGATCTGATTATTCTGGCCCGCTACATGCAGATACTTTCGCCGGAAATCATCGCGGCCTTCCGCTCTAAAATCATTAATATTCACCCGTCCTTACTGCCCTATTTCCCCGGCGCCAATCCCTATCGGCAGGCCTTTGAAAGCGGCATGCGCGTTACAGGATGTACCGCTCATTTTGTCACCGAGGAACTCGACAAAGGCCCCATCATCCTGCAGGATGTTTTCCATATTAATGTCGGTGTGGATCAGGCCGAGGATGTCCGCCAGCGCGGTTTGGAACTCGAAGCGCAAACCCTGGGCAAGGCGGTAAAATATTTCCTCAATGAAGAACTTATCGTCGTAGAAGATAAAGTGGTTTTCAAGCCCGGAATAAGCTCATTTCATAAAGTCAAAGAAAATGCGATTCCCCGAAATTAATGTTGATGAATAACATTTACCTCGACGCTCGATGGGTAGCCGCCGGCTGTGTTTTTGCGGTAGGCCGCGTAATGCCATAGCTGTGCGGCGGAAACCGCAAAGATTCAATCCAGTCGATGATTTTGCTTTCGCCAAATCTAAGTGGCATGGGGCCTTTTTTCCCTGGATGGGCATACGCTTGGAGTTCTCTGGGTTGCAGATATTGCAGCAGCAGAGACATGCGGGGATTATCTAAACTAATCAGGGGCATGTGCTTGTAGCTGAACCGTGTAAGGGTGAGAAAATTGGTGTAGGTTTTCAGGGTATTGTTGCTGCCCTGATCCCCATATATCCGGAAGCCTGGTGCGTTTTGTCCGCGGTGGCAGCCCACGGTTCCGCAGCTTTGCAACACAATGGGCTGAATATCCGTGCGGAATATTTTCAGCACCTGGGGATCGCTTTTAATTTGAACCTTGTCCCAATACTTTTGTGTACCCAGCCGACGGCTCAGATACATCTGTCGTTTGAAATT
>JAJZCT010000127.1 GCA_021828925.1 Planctomycetota bacterium | reverse complement strand
TTAATGATGTTGTCGGGGCTATGTGCCTCCAACAATTAAGTAGTGTTGAGTCTCATTAAAGAATTCGCTCTCTTCAGTGTTCATGCCTTGCCGATTTGTGGTGCACCACGGTTTAAGCAATTGTTTGAATGTTGATTTAATGTTTCCGGAATTCTGTCCGCATTTTCTAATTGGTTTGTTCCAATTATGCGGCCACTAAGCTCCGGATTGGTTTGGTTTTGGGGCAAACTGCGCATTGTTTCAAGCATTTTCGCAATCCCAAAATATTTGGATAAGGACAGTGTTACCATGAAGAATACTTTTACAAAAATCAGCCTCGCGCTGACGGCGTCTCTGGCTTGCGCCGGACTGATTTCAGCTTCCGCGCAGAACGCGCAAGCGCAGATCGTTCTGACTTCGGCCAGTCCCGTTGGAACCAACGGCTCCGTCACCGGAACGTATGATTTCACCTATTATCTTACGTTTGGCGCAGCGGGAACAACCCTGTTGGGTGCGGGTTCCACCAATCAGGCCTTTATCAGCCTGCAGTTGAATGGGATCAGTTCCGACTTGGTTTCCACACCCACCTTAACGGTCACCAACTCCGGAATACGCGGTGCCTTTGGCAGTGCCGGGGATACCACCGCCAATGGTGGCATCTACAAGTGGCTGTATACCGCATCAAGTGCTGACACCTATACCTCCGCCGGCACGGAAGCTCTGGGGTATATCACCGTGGTTTCCACCACTGCCAACGCGGTGGTCGGCCCCGGGCTTAATTACACCACGCAGGCCGCCACCAATGTGACGGCCAGTTCACCCAACGGTCAAACCGACCTCACACAGAAGCAGGTGAAGGTTCCGGGATCCAGCGGCGTACCGCTGGCTGCCGCTCCGCTTCCCGCGGCGCTTTGGCCCACGCTTCTGACCTTGACCGGCATGGCTGTGGTTGGCGGCCTGAAGTTTCGCCGCAGGACAATCTGAATTATTCATTACTATGAATCTATGATCTGAATTCGCACCAGCCGGGACTATCATGCCAATGGTATTCCCGGCTTTTTTTGCTTTCTCGGCGTATGAAGCGTACAATTAGAAGTGCCTTGGAGGCACAAATTACCGGACAGGATGGGAAATAGGTGCCAGCTGTTTGCGCTCGAGAATCGCTCGCCAACTTACTGATTTATTCCGGGCCGGACACTTTGGAGCAAGAAACACATGAAGACCGCCGATCAATATGAAATTCTCGTTATCGAAGATAATCCCACCCAGCGTGCCGCGATGGAGCAACTGCTGACCAAGGCCGGGTACAATGTTAAGTTGACGGACTCCACCGAAAAGGCTTTACAGTTTGTCGACGAGGGGATCGACTGCGTCGTAGCCGGTGTGATCTCCGGCGAGATTTCACGCATTGATCTTATCGCCCACTGGAAAACTTATTTTCCCGAAACGCCGCTGCCCCTGATTCATGAAACGCAATCCGTGGAGTCTCTGGTTGAAGCCATCGGTGCCGAGGAACATCACGGTCTGCACAATCTTGCGGACGCCAAACTCATGCTCACCAGACTCATGGGGCTGGTAAAGGCCTGCCAGCGGAATGTAAAGGACAAAGTCGTGAAGGAATTGGATGGCTCCCAGGACGGCATGATAGGCCGCTCGCCGGCGATGATGGAGGTTTTCGATTTGATCGCCCGTTCCAGCCAGGCCTTCAGCACCGTGCTGATTCTGGGAGAATCCGGAACCGGCAAAGACCTTGCGGCACAGGCCATTTACAGAAACTCTCCGCGCAAAACCGGACCGTTTATCGCCATGAACTGCGCTGCCATGCCTGAATCACTGGTGGAAAGCGAATTATTTGGCTATGAAAAAGGTGCGTTTACCGGAGCCACCGGGACGCGTATCGGCCGCTTCGAAGCCGCCGGCGGCGGCACATTATTCATTGATGAAATCGGAGATTGTGCCTTGCCGCTGCAAGCCAAGTTGCTGCGCGTTCTGGAAAACCGGATTGTGACCCCGCTGGGCGGGCATCGTGAAATTAAAGTCGATACGCGCGTGGTGGTGGCCACGAGCCGGGATCTGCCGGCGATGGTGGCCAATGGCCAGTTCCGGGAAGACCTGTACTATCGCCTCAATATCATCACCATTCGCATGCCGCCGCTGCGCGAACGTGCGCAGGACATTCCCCTGCTGGTGCGAGCTTTTATCGAACGCGTGAACGCCCAAAATCAATGCTTCATAGACTCAGTTGATGTGCCCGCATTGGAAGCGCTGCAACGTTACCAGTGGCCCGGAAATGTCCGGGAACTCCTGAACGTCATCGAGCGCGCTATGGTGCTGGCTGATAAGTCCAAAACGACCCTCTTCATTGGTGATCTTCCAGCCGAGATCGCCAAACCTTTCGCAGGATCAGCGGTGCCCGCGACGCATGATCCTGTTAATGCCACGAACCTTGCCGGCAACTCCAACGTGGTCTCGCCGATCGGCAACGCCGGGCCGATGCTGACGCTGGCCCAACTTGAACAGCAGGCCATTGAATCCGCGATGACGCGTTATTCCAACAACCGAACAAAAGCCGCCCATGCCATCGGAATTTCCGTGCGGACGCTGCAACGTAAACTTTCCGAGCAGCGCTCACCCGAACTGGTATTATTTCGCCCGGAATCGGCCTAGACTTCCGCTCGGTCGAACAGGGGGCATAGGCACCCGGCGGGGTGGCCGTTGAATTCGCTGACACTCCGGGACAAAATGTCGCGCGCCGGACATCTTGGCCGGACACCTTGCGCGGCATAAGTGCTCTGATGGCGTTGAATCGCTGATAATTAAAAACATGCTCTGGTACGGTCATTGCATAAGCTTCTTAGCGCTGTGACCGGCGAAAACAGCCGTGTCCGTGTGGCTGTGGCAACAAAGTCCAAACACGGGGCGGCTTGGGACGTTCCCAACGGTGGTCACAGCGGGCAATTTTTATAAGGGGTGATCTCATGCCAGAGACAAAAACCAATCCGGGCAACCAGGGGCATCACAGTGGCCCGCAAAGCCATGGCGACCAGCAAAAAGGTGACGTCAATGACATGCGTCCAGGGCGCCAGACACATCCCGGCCAACCGAGCAAGCCGGGGCAGCAGGAAAGTGACCGTGGCGAACCGCAAAAGTATGGAAAGCCGGATACCAAGAGAGGCGGCACAGGCCCCGAAGTCCCCGGCCATGGTGCGGAATCTCCGTTGATGAGCCAAAATCCGAAATCCGGTAGCGATGAGGGCTACGAGGATGAGGACGAACGGGAAGAGGCAGCGGAGAAGGAACCGTTCAGAGACGGGCAATCCTCCCATCCGGGAACTCATCAAGGCATGCGTGACGCCGGACGTGTTACGGGCGATCGCGGTTCCTTTAATTCCACACAGGGAAATCGTCCATCGGGAAATTAAGTAACAATGATTTACTAATTACAACGGGAGAGAACTGCGGATTGCGCGGATAACGCGGATACGAGGAGGATCGGACTGCAGCCCGATAGATCAGGTGAGAGTAGAACAGTGAACAGGAGAGCACATTCGGCTGGCACAAAAGAGTGGCTGTCGCGGTAACAAAAAGCCTCCTGCGGTCTACTCTCTGCTCTGAAAATTCGCCAGACATTCGCAACAGCGAATAAATATGGCCTTTTTTCATCCTGCGCGGGTGAGGCTTTGCATCATGGGAGACTAACTTGCAATTTTTGATTGTTGCCGCATGTGCTGCCATTACAGCTCATACTGGCCGTGTAAAGTGCTCTCCGTAAATGCGGGTGCCCTTGGAGTATGACAGTCAGGCTTTGCGGGCACCGAATGCGGCGAATGGGCCGTTTTTATGCAGAATTTCAATATCTGCAAAGCCAACTTCGGATAGAAGTTGAATCTGCCAGAGCAACGGCTTGGCAGTATCTTCCGCTTCAATATAACTGAACACCAGGTCGCGATATTTTTCGCCGGCCATGCCGTCCTCTTTAAGGCCTGACAGATAGTCCCCGTAGCGCAGCCACATGGCCTGCTGCACAGTTGGCGAAGAATGTTCGACCAAATCAAATATCCAGAATGATCCGCCGGGACGCAACCAGCTCTGCACGGATGCAAACACCTGGCGCCATTGCTGATCGGTCCGTAAATGATGCAGCACCGCCGCCGCCAGAACAATATCAAAACTTTCCGGTGGAAATTGCGCCTCGCGCACATCCTGTTGCAGGGTTGCCACAACGCCGGTAGTGGCCGCACTGACGCGCCGGCGGGCACGGTCCAGCATGGGTTGGCTTAAGTCCATAAGTGCGCAACTAAGATTGGGAATTTTTTGTAACAGTTTAAGCGTGTAGTTTCCGGCGCCGCAGCCAATATCCAACACGCTTCGGGCCTGCGGAGTAACGGCGGCGGCGGCACTGGTGACTAATTCCAGGCAAAGCGGGGCATCCATGGTGGCGGATTGCCCCGTTTCCAGATTGCTGAAGCGCTCAACCTCGTTATCAAACCGCCGGCGGATTTCTTCGACCGTGGATTTCATTTGTGCCACTCCATCTATCACTTCCAGAATTCTATGGGTGCGGCACGGTGGCTGCAACTTGAGGCTACGATCAGCGCGTAGTGTTTTTTTCACCACAGTAAGGGAGGCCTCGCTCAATGATCAATGACCAATGAACAAAAAACAGGGATCGCCAAAGGTATTGTGTCACTTTGGGATCGTTGCGGTATGGGCGGCGGAGAAAAGCAGTTCTGATTGCCATTACAGTTATCAAACAGCGCTGTGAGTGACGCGCATGGAGGTATCGGAGCATGGAAGCCCGGTGTTTATCCGCGTGATCCGCGTAATCCGCAGTCTTTTTTACAGTCTATTTTGAATTGCCTACCGCGTGCCGAGATTTTAGGGTGGATCTCCCTCAGGCCGCCCCTCCTCCTGCCGCACGACCTCACTGCGTACCCTAATTTCTTGCTGTGACAGAGCACTAGCCAAATTGTCCGGGCCATTGTGTCCGATAACGCCGTATTGTCGCGGGTCACGCTAAACAATCAACGTTATCAAGCAGGGCAACGAAGCCGCATGGTGCGGCACTTTATTTGTATAATTAGTCCGCATACAGCAGGGTCTTTTGGTTTGCAGGGCTGCCTGGATTTGTGAGGGAAAGCTTGATCAGATTTCCCAATAAATCGTTCTCTCCCAGAATACCATAAAAACGAATAAGGCCCGATTAAGAGAAAACTAAAAGACCCTGGCATACAGCACGCCCGGCTAAACATAATTGATTGTCAGGGATATATACCCGGATGCCAGAGCACATTTGCGCGCATTGGCACCGCGTTTGCATAACCCTACTTCGCCTTTGCATGAACCACGTGGAATGTTTCCATGTGGCGTGCAGCTTTTTTAAGGAGATTTACCATGGGCAAAACCAAAGATTTTCGTACCCTCTTCATTGACCAGCTTCGGGATTTATACAGTGCCGAAACACAGTTGGTCAAAGCCTTGCCGAAAATGGCCGAGGCGGCCACTTTACCGGCGCTCAAAGACGCCTTTCTCGGTCATCTGGAAGAGACCAAAGGCCATCTGGAGCGCCTGGAAGATCTGTTTCGCACGTTTGATGAGAAATCCACCGGTAAAATCTGCGCCGCCATGAAGGGCTTGATTTCAGAAGGCGACGAGATCGCGCATGAAAAATATACACTGCCGGTGCGTGATGCCGGCCTCATCGCCGCCGCCCAAAGGGTCGAGCATTATGAAATGGCCGCCTATGGCACGGCCTGCGCATTCGCATTGCAACTTAATGACAAGTCCAGCGCCGCCAAGCTGAAGTTGACCTTAAAAGAAGAAAGCGATTGTGACAAGAAACTCACCCTGTTGGCGCGTTCGGCGGTCAATGAACGGGCCTGCGAAGAGCAAGAGCAGCTTGCGGAGGCATAAGTGCGGTCAGGGCCTTTTAGTTTTCTCTTACTCGGGCCTTATTCGGTTTTTATGGTATTCCGGGACAGAACGATTTATTGGGAAATTTGATCAAGCTTTCCACCAAGAATCCAAGCAGTCCTGAAAACTAAAAGGCCCTGTAAGTGCGGTGAGAAAGCCGACCCCGGCTTTGATTGCCGGAAATTTCTCTCTTTCTTCCCATCCCCTCGTGCCGATGTGGAGGTTCGTATGTTATGAACCTCCACATTTTTTTTACAGGAAATATACCGCACTCGGCAATCAATGACACATTTTTCGCCGCGCCGGGATGTCACCGGTGGCCGCATGCGGGAGAGTGCCACACTGAAGCTTTGACTCTTGCGCGTGGCGGTGGAATTTAAAAAATGGGAAAAATAAAATATTTTTTTATTAAGAATAACCGGCATCGCAGCGCCACTTGATCATCACAACATTGGCATAAATCAGTAAAATAATTGAATTTCCAATTTTATCAACGAGTTTCACGAATCCGAACCACATCCCCAATAAAAAAAACTTTGCCATCTCGGTTGACATCCCCCCGTCCCGCGTAGTAAAAGCAAAATTGTGATTTCGGAAGAGAGAGGACGGCGTGGGGGTGAACGAAGTATGGGGGGCGGCGCGGGTCTTGCTTAACCGACCCCGCCTGTAAGCTACGGCTTTTTTCATGACGGTTCTTAACCACCCAGTCAGCCCTGTAATCCGGGCTGGGGTGGGTATGTCAGTGACCGCCCGGTCAATAATTATAAAAAAATAACGTTGTTACGCGCCGGCGCCCCAAGCCTTTGGGCCGTCTGATTTTGATTGCGTTGTACAACGCCAATCGGAGTTTTTTTATGACGACCCCAGGCCGTTATTGTGCGGATGCCGCATCACACATATATATTTATATATATGACAATATGACTGCATTAAAAAAGACCGCGGGATTCATCCCCCGGTCGCGCGGCGCGGCACGCCGGGAATTGGGCATCAGTTGCGCGATTCTGACCGCCGCGGCCCTGGCCGTCCCGGCGTTTCGGCAGACCGCCCGGGCCAATTCCGTGATGGATCAGGTGGGCGTGACACAATTACAGCGCCTTACGCCGGCGCTAACCGGTGCGGGCGTGACCGTGGCGCAGGTGGAGGCTTCCGTCAGCAGGACCACCCTCAATGCGTTTGAACCCAATCCCGCCAATGTCAGCCTCCCAAGCTCCGACTTTACGTTTTATGATGCCGCGGGCACGGCTTCGGGAAGTTACAACAGCGCTTATGGATCCTGGCACGCCAACACCGTGGCGGGGCTGTTTTACGGCAGTGGCGGGGCGGGTGTCGCGCCGGGTGTTGCACATGTTTATGTCTATTCGGACCGTAATTATTACACCCAGCTTTATGGTTATTACCAATTTCTGCACGACGGTACCGCCGGCCAGAGGTACGCCACATCCTCCCTGCCGGTGGGCAGCGTCGGTGGGAATGAATCGGTCAATTCACCGGCTGTGGTCAATCAGAGCTTTGCCTATTTGGGTGTTCCCGCCGGCACTGATCAGGGTCTGAACCAATACTGGGATGAATATGCGTCGCGCTTTAATACGCTCTATGTCACCGCCATCGGGGACGGCAGCACCACCGGCACGAGTCCCGCCAGTTACATTAACCCCCCCTCGGATATGTACAACGGCATTGCCGTGGCGGCCTATACCGGTACGGAAACCAACGGGGTCTTCAGCCCTTCCACCGGCAGTCAGGCCGCCTGGGTGGGGCCAACCTGGGACGGCCGATCCAAGCCGGACCTTACCGCGCCGGGCTCCTACACCAGTTATACCGCTCCGATTGTCTCCGGCGTGGCTACCATGATGATCCAGGCCGGTCGTGGAACCGGCTTTTCTTCCCCGGTTGGTTTCAACGCCAGTGATGCGGCCATTACCGCCCAAGGCGCCACGGCTTATACCACCGCCGCTACGGATATTCGCACGGTCAAAGCGTTGCTGCTCAATGGTGCCGACAAGCCCACCGGCTGGACCAATTCGTATACCGTTAATAACGGTAATTACAGTTATAACGCCCCCACCACCACCGCCACCACGCCTTTGGATCCACGGTATGGAGCGGGCGTGGTCAATGCGTATAACTCCTATAACACTCTCGCCGGTGGCGCGCATAATTATACCGCCGTCAGCACCCCGGCAATCTCCTGCTCACCTGTTCAACTT
>JAJZCT010000126.1 GCA_021828925.1 Planctomycetota bacterium | reverse complement strand
ATCTGGTCACTCAAGAGTAGCTTGGAAATTCCCCTCCAGCACGTTATCGGTGTTCATGCCGCGCATGAACACATGCGTGGTATCCGGGCGCCCGGCACGTATATTCCCGGCGTGATCACCGCTGGAACATTTCACGTGGACGGGGACAAGGTGTTCTGGGATGTGCACAACCCGGCGAATGCAATCTCCGTTGATTTACGGCATGACCAGTACGCCCAACTGATTATTGAAGTAGCCGACACGGCGGCCACGATCCGGCGGATCGAACAGGCCATTAACCCAGGGCCGTCTGCGCCATCGCCGCCGCCTTGAGCAGCGCCGCCTTGTTCAATGATTCGTGATATTCACTGGCCGGCGATGAATCGGCAAGAGTAGTACAGGTACCGCAGGCGTCCCGCCTGCTTGTGTCGTGTTTCCGATGCAGGCAAGATGCCTGCGGTACAACGGATTCCATCGCCTATTTGTCCCATTGAGAGGCAATCGGAGTATAGCAATTTATATTCCATTATTTCTGGACGTGGAATAATTGAGAATAGTTTGGTATACTTTTAAAAATGGATGAGATTACCAACCCATTTTCACCCGGTGCCGGCTCGCGTCCGCCGGCCTTGGCGGGTCGTGAAGAAATCCTGCATCAGGCCCACATTCTTCTGGAGCGAGTTAAGCAGCGGCGGCCGGAAAAGAGCATCTTACTAACCGGCCTGCGGGGCGTGGGAAAAACGGTGCTCTTAAATGCCATTGAACGCATGGCTGCGGATACGGGTTATCACACCCTCGCGATTGAGGGCCGGGAAGATCAGCCATTGGCGCCATTAATAGCGCAGTATCTGCGAAAGGTTCTTCTAGCGCAGTATCCGGCACCGGGCGTCGGAGAGAAAACCAGACAAGCCTTGTCGGTGCTTGGCAGTTTCATATCAACCTTCAGCGTCAGCGTAGGTGAGGTGGGCCTCAAAATGGATATCGCCCCCGCGCGTGGACGTGCGGACAGCGGCAATCTGGAAATTGACCTGCAGGAATTGCTGGTCGCGGCTGCGGAAGCTGCCGCCGAGCGCCATAGTGCCATCGCAATATTTATTGATGAAGTGCAATATTTCAGTCCGCCGGAACTTAGCGCCATTCTCGCCGCCATGCATAAGATTCAGCAGTTGGAACTTCCGCTGGTGCTGGTTGGTGCGGGCTTGCCAACGTTGCCCGCCATGGCCGGCGACGCGAAATCCTACGCTGAGCGGCTGATAAGCTTTCCTGAAATTGGCCCCCTTTCGGCAGCGGATACTGCCAAGGCCTTGCGCCAGCCGGCGTTAGCCGAGGGTATTGCGTTTGACGATCATTCACTGGCGGAAATTTTTGAGCTGACGTCGGGCTATCCTTATTTTGTGCAGGAATGGGGATCCGAAGCGTGGATACAGGCTGTGAGCAGCCCGATTTCGCTGGATGTCATTCGCCGATGTACCCCGCGGGTAATCGTGCGACTGGATCGCAATTTTTTCCGTGTGCGCTATGACCGCCTCGCGCCCGGAGAAAAGAATTTTCTGCGGGCCATGGCGGAATGCCGCAATTCGCCGATGCGCACCGGCGATCTCGCCGAGCTGCTGAAAGTAAGGGTTTCCACGCTGGGGCCTTTGCGTTCAAAGCTGATCAAAAAAGGGATGATTTACAGTCCCGCGCACGGTGAACTGGCATACAGTGTTCCGCTGTTCGGCGGTTTTATGAAACGTGCCATGCTGAATCTTGCAAACAGCGAAACCTGAAAGCAGCCGCGGTTTCGCTTCAAGTTTTGATGATGACGCCCTCGCATGGTTCGGTTGGACATTCGTGCGCGGCACGCAGAGCTGGAGCAGGTGTAAATGCCGGAAATCACGGTATTCCGGTCTTCAATCGCGGGAGTTTGGCTATGGCGTTGAGGCATTGGTCGTGCATTGCGGTCATACTGATGTTGTGTCGTTGTTCGGCGGCTCCAGCGGCGGTTTCGTCGTCCCGGAACCATCCGCAACTCTGGCTTTATTATTCCACGAATCTGCTGGTGCCTCATAATATCGCCGTTTTACCTTCAGTCCGTGCTGCCTGCGTTCCGGGCAATCCATGGTGCTACATAGCGGCGAATATACTGCGTGGAGGCTGAAAATCCGTGCGTGCCCCAATGATTGCAATCATCGACCAATGCGGGCTTCCAGATATCCTGGTGCACTTTAGCATAAAGATTCTCCGTATCACAAAGGTTTGCGGGCCGTTTGAAGCCAACAAATCCGCAGGACACATGCGGCTTACGGTCGCTGGTGCCGAATAAACATGTTCCGATTCCCAGGACGATCCAGTCACGATGTGAATAAAAATTATAGATCCCTTTACGCAGTCGCCGCAGCGCCGGACGTAAATCATAGGTGCTTGAAACGGCTCCGCCGAGAAATACCAATCCGTCAATGCTGCGATTCAGCGGCAGCAGTTCGACCGCAAAAATCGCCGGCCCGGCACCGCCGCTGTTGGCAACCACATGCAGCGGACGCCCGGGATACTGATCTTGATAATTTTGAATGATCTGTGCCAGCTCGGCGGCCTTGGCCCGGTTTCTTCGCAGCCACATTAAATTCGGAATGTATCCTTCAGGAAACGCGAGGCCCCAGTAAAATATCCGCACTGCACCCGGAACCGCGCCGAACAGGCCATCGACCATGGCCTGCGCAAAGGGGCCTGCGGCTTCGATACCCGGCAGGATGAGAGTAAGTCCGTGCTCTAATTCGGCGGTGTTGACAGCGGATTGCCGAAAGAAAGGCCGGCCATAAAACCGCTCCACCAGCAGCCGAAAAAATTCGCCCCGGGCTTGCCTGATATGGGCCACTTTCCGGCGCGCTTGGATAGACCGCTTTTTCCGTCTGGCGGCGCGGCTGATAATCGTGTCACAGTTACCGTCTTGCATTTAATACCCCTTTGTGCCCAATGGCTGTCGCGGCTGGACCGTACCGTGTCGGCAACTTCCATGCGACAGGGTAGATCACGGCCCAGCGGAAATCGATTACGGCGGTTCATCACATTCCCAGCGCCAATGTCACCGCGCGACGCCGGCCGTGAAAAAATGCCCGCCGGCGCATTTCTGTGCATTCCGCGCTATATAACCGTTCGCCCAGCCAATACAGCCCTTCACGCAGCTGCGCCGGCGACATGAGCTGTGGCTGGAAGTTCACATCAAATAATGTGCATAAATCCCATCGTCCCGTCTGCAATATCCGCTGCTGTTGCAAAAGCCGATGGTATAACGGGGTGCCGGGGAAAGCCGTCAGGACTGTAATCTGGACTTCAAACAACGGCACATCCAGGGCGAAATCCAGCACCTGCTGGAATATTTCCGGTGTGTGGGTATCCAAGCCCAGGATAAAGCAGCCATTGACGGTAATACCGTGCCCCTGAATGGTGCGCAGGGCTTCTTTGTATTTTTCCGCCCAGCGAGCCTTGATATTGCGCCGCATCTCAATGCCGCCAAGTTCAGCCGTAACTGTTTACCGTAGATGATCGCCAGTTCGCGGTTTCACGAGGAATTCCGCTATGTCGGCGTGTCACACGCGCCTGCGGCGGCTTCAGCCGGGCCTGCTTTACAGCACTCCGGCGCACGGTAAACAGTTACGTTCAGCCGACGCGGGGCTTTCCAGTCCTACCAAAATCTGCCGGCAGCCCGCGCGTCTCATGGCATCCAGCAGCACGTCATCCTGGGCTACGGAAATGTCCGTTTCCGTAAACCATTTAAACCTTAAGGGTGTCAAGGCGCGACATAAATCCCGTGACCATGCTTTGTCCACAAATGTATTATCATCCGCAAATTCGATGAAGGCATGTTCCTGTACGCGTTGGATGGCGCGAATATCACGCACCACAGTTTCTATCGGACGCTTACGATAGCGCTGGGAAAGCATCACGGTAGAGGCGCAAAAATCACAACGCCAGGGACACCCACGTGACGTCTGCACCGTGAAGCGGTTATAGGTGCGGGCATCCAGCAAGTCGTACCGGGGGATGGGCAATGTTTCCAGAAGTACCGGCGGAAAATCGGCGGCCCGGAAAATGCGGGGCCTCTGACGGGCGTCTGCTGCCGCGACAACCGCAGGCCATACCGATTCGCCTTCGCCAACCACGACATAATCCGCATGTTCCGCAGCTTCATCCGGACAAACACTGACATGCAATCCTCCCATCGCCACCTTAACGCCCGCCGCACGTAGACGGTCTGCGATGTTGTAAGCTTCAAATACCTGCGCAGAAAATGTGCTGATCGCAACAAGGTCGCAACAGTAAAGATCGGGAGACTCCGAGTGATCCGCCTGGGCTTCAAAGTATCGCACGTCATGTCCTGGCGGCGTGCAGGCCGCCAGCAAAAGCAATCCCAGGCTCGGCAGAGAAGCGACAACCTTGCTGCGCTGCACAAACCCAGGCAACGTCAGGCCGAGTTCCAAAAGCTTCGGATCGTGCGCACGCACACCGCTCATGGCCAAAAAGCCGATTTTCATAACGAACTCCAAAACGCCAGTGCACATGTCAATGCCAACGCCAGCACCGGAACGACAAATAAGAATGCTCATTTGCCGCGCCATGCTGCAAGCAGGCACACCAATGGCATGGTTACGGAGCCAAAAATTAACGCTGCCGAGATTATGGAATTTATTGCCATTGCCGGATGTGGGCCGACAGCGTAAATAAGATTCAACATGCCAAGGGCCATAAATGCGATGTGTCCAAGCCGCACCAGTCGCCGGGGCCACGCGTCGTAGCCACCGAGGAAATCTTTCCGATGGAAAAACAGACCCATCAACGCACCGCTGATAATTCCCAGCAGCATCAATGCCCAGCCGAGTGTCCAATTGCAATTTACAAGCATCATGCGCCATACTCCTGCGGCGAAGGCTAAATATTCCGGGTTAAGCCGCGAAAGGAGTAATTCAAATCTCGTGCCAGCCTGTGATGATATGACGTAAGTAATTAGAAATAAGCAAGTTATGGCAAAAGCGGTGTAACATGCCCTTTGAAATAATTCGCCCCTGTATAGGCATTGGATGTTCTATTGATGTACACTGAATGTATAGTGAATGTGGAATCTGGAGACCTGTCTCATGGCCTTATTGAATTCCGATGAACTGCCGCTGGCCCAGGCCATCTCGCAACTGACTTTCTGCAATCCATTTCTGCCGCAGCGAATGGAATTGGAACGCGCGGTTCTTGGTGATGATTATGTCACCTCGGATACTTCCTGGAACTTCCCCACCACCGGGCAGATGGAACGCCCCAATGAAACGCGCACGCGGGAAAAAGTTGCGGCATTTGTTACCACGCTCCGCCAGCGGATGGCGGGCAAAGCCGCGCCGAGTTTACAGGAATGGCGGCTGTACCAGGATGCGGTGGTGCATTACCTGTTTTATGCTCTGGAAGGTGATTTTTACCGCACACCGACGGACAGCAAAAGCAACGCGGATTATGCCGGCCTGTACGCCCGTTACCTGGAGATATTTCATGACCTTCTGGAAAAGCCGGCGGCGGGACGGGCGTGTCACTTTCGCGCGGAACATTTTTTTTGCCTGCTGTTATCAGGTCACGCGCGCGTTTCAGGGAATCTACCGTTCCATCATCGGGTTTTCACCTTGTATGATTGATCTGCGGGCCAAGGTTTGGGAGTCCATTTTCACCCATAACATGCGCCTTTATCAACTGGAGCTATACGACAAAATGAGTGATATAGCCACGCTGATCGTCGGACCTTCCGGCACCGGCAAGGAACGTGTGGCGCAGGCTATCGCTCAAGCCCGCTATCTGCCGTTTAATGCCGCCACAAAACGTTTTGCCGACGTACCGGAGAATTTATTTTCCACCACCGTTCTCTCCGCGTTATCCCCCCATCTGATTGAATCGGAACTTTTCGGTCACGCCCGAGGCTCGTTTACCGGAGCACTTGGCGACCGCAAGGGCCGCCTGGAATCATGCCCGCCGCACGGGTCATTATTTCTTGATGAAATCGGCGACGCCGATGAGCAGATTCAGGTAAAGCTGTTGCGCGTGCTGCAATACCGCATCTTTGAGCGCGTGGGCGATAGTGTGCCGCGCACTTTCCGCGGCAAAATTATCGCCGCCACCAATCATGATCTGGCCCGCGACATGCACAGCGGCAAGTTCCGCCAGGACTTTTATTTTCGCCTCTGTTCTGATGTCATCGCGACGCCATCCTTGCGACAGCAGATTACCGAAGCCCCGGACGATGTGGACAACCTGATAGACTTTATTACTCAGCGATTCATCCCCGGCGAGCAGGATCGCCACAAGCTCAACGCCGACGTAAAACTATGGATCACCGGTCATCCTGATTATGCCTGGCCCGGAAATTTCCGGGAGTTGGAGCAGTGCGTAAAAAATATTCTAGTGCGGCGCAACTATCAGCCGCCCGAATTATCGCCCGGCGATGACCAATCTCCCGATTTAACCCGGATTCGTGACGGCGTAATGACCGAGCAGGAACTTTTGAACTTTTACACCAGACTGGTATACCAAAAAGCCGGCACCTACGAATCCGCCGCGCGGGGCCTCGGCATCGATCGCCGAACCGTAAAATCCCGCGTCACGGGCCCAATGAATACATAACGCCGGTAACAAGGCGGTCGGAAATTGCAGAAGTTAGAGGACAGATTATTGAAGTTAATATTACCATGCGGCAACAGATCATTGCCTTGCCGCAACAGGTTCTTGGAAGGATTGCCGAGTGCCTGATCGGCGGAAAGTTCCTGAGCCGTTGTGACAATCGCATGGGGTCGCGTGTATAATAAGTAGCGAGGCACGGCTGCAGGCAGAACGAGCCGGCCCGATGTGATTGGAGGTTTGCGTATGCCATTCCAAGAGGACGTTGCCTTTGCCGATGAAGTCGGTCAAGTCTACGGGAAATATCACTCGACCTTCCGCAGTCAGACCGGACAAGTTTTGGCACCGGTCTTTGAACAAAATGGTCGGCTGGTGGCGCACGTGTCCTTTCGCTCTGGCCTGAGACTTGAGGACGTAACCGACGCGTACGTGGGGGAGTTGAATCGCTACGCGGCTGAACACGGCTTTGCGGGCAAGTTGAAACTCATTTACTCCGAATAGCTGAAACACTATGGCGACCGTCCGCATTTCAATCCATCTACCGTACCTGCTCGTCCTGCCGCCTGGCGAATATCCGACGCCGGGTGTCGGTGGCTTGGTGCGCCTGGGCGACGGATCATTCACCAATCCAGATGGCACAAGTGAGGCTCGAACCGAAGTGTCAGCGGTATTCGATGCACCAGAAGTCGACGATGCCGAAACGCGGGAGCGGCAGCGCCAAGCCGAAGCCGATCGCCTTTTGCGTCGCGTTAACCGCCTGCTGCGATGGTATCGGGTGGCGACGGGCCAAGCGGCGGTCATCGAATTGACTCGGGCGCAGGCCGGCCCATTTCGGTTCACCGTCGATGGGACTGGCGCGGCATGGGGTGGCGATGTGCCGCTGGAATACGAGGCCGCAAGTTTACCCTTGCCGGCGAAGGGTAGCCGCACCAGTTTTGGCGATACCGTGCGCCAAGGATTAGCCGATGGGACCGATCCCGATGTTGCCGCATTGAACGTTCTGGATGCTCGATACTCGCTGAGTGTTGGGCGGTTTCGTGAATCCGTTTTGCTATGCTGGGCTGCAATCGATTCCACGTTTGTTCGTAAATTCAAGGGTCTCGTAAGCGCGCGTCTGAAAGACCGTTGGAACGAGGGCTACGATTTCCTCAACGGACCCAATCTGGGCCTGCGCCAAAAAATGACTTTCGGGCTGCTCTTACTGAACTGCCCATCATTGCACTCCCAGCCGGATAACTTCTGGTATGAGCTCTCAGAAAGCTATAAGCTGCGTAACAAAATTATCCACGAAGGGCAAGTCGCGCAAGAAAGTGACGCCGAGTTGGCCATCAAAGTAGCGCAGGGGATTGTACGAATCGTGGCAGCTCTACCTGACAACTGAAGCATAAATTTCCCGTATTTCAGCCGCAACGGATTCGCTGTATTCCCCCTCACCTTCCGCCCTAAGCAATGCCGCTTCGCATCCATGCACCTGCTGCACCGTTGCCATCGGCACATTGGCCAAGCCTAAGCCGGAA
>JAJZCT010000125.1 GCA_021828925.1 Planctomycetota bacterium | reverse complement strand
GAATCGAAGTGCCCATTCCATGCCACCGCTGCCACTGCCACCGCCGCCAAGCCCATCTCGGGCTGGTGGCCGGATCAGTTGAATCTCAAGTTGCTCAATCAGAACGGCCCATCTTCCAATCCAATGGGGGCGGAGTTTAACTATGCCGCCGAATTCAAGAGTCTGGATCTTTCCGCCGTGCAAAAAGACCTCACCGAACTGATGACCGATTCGCAGGACTGGTGGCCTGCGGACTTTGGGCATTACGGTCCGCTGTTTATCCGTATGGCCTGGCACGCCGCAGGAACATACCGCGTTGGTGACGGACGCGGTGGAGCCGGAACCGGGCAACAGCGCTTTGCTCCACTTAACAGTTGGCCGGACAATGTCAATCTCGACAAAGCTCGCCGATTGCTATGGCCGGTCAAACAAAAATATGGACGGAAGATTTCCTGGGGAGATCTGATGATTCTTGCCGGTAATGTGGCACTTGAATCAATGGGCCTGAAGACCTTCGGTTTTGGTGGCGGCCGACAGGATGCCTGGGAGCCGGATGAATCCGTGTATTGGGGGCCGGAAGGAAAATGGCTGGCCGATGAGCGCTACCATGGCGATCGTGAACTCGCCAATCCGCTGGCCGCCGTCCAGATGGGGCTGATCTATGTCAATCCGGAGGGCCCCAATGGCAATCCCGATCCTGTCGCAGCCGCCAAGGACATCCGCGAAACCTTTGCGCGCATGGCAATGAATGATGAAGAAACCGTTGCCCTTATTGCGGGCGGTCACACTTTCGGAAAAACGCACGGTGCAGGCCCGGTCTCATTTGTAGGCCCCGAGCCCGAAGCAGCGGGAATTGAAGAACAGGGACTGGGCTGGAAAAGCAGCTTCCGCTCAGGCAAAGGTGGCGATACCATCGGTGGCGGGCCCGAAGTAACCTGGACCACCACACCGACCCGATGGAGCAACAACTTTTTTGAGAATCTCTTCGGGTTCGAGTGGGAACTTACGCGCAGTCCGGCCGGCGCACAACAGTGGACGGCCAAAAATGGTGCCGGTGCCAATACCATTCCGGACGCGGCGGATCCCGCCCGACGACATGCGCCCAGCATGTTAACCACCGATCTATCTCTCCGTTTTGATCCGATTTACAATAAAATCTCGCGCCGCTTTTATGAACATCCCGATGAATTCGCCGATGCGTTTGCCCGCGCCTGGTTCAAACTCACGCACCGCGACATGGGACCACGATCACGTTACCTTGGTACTCTGGTGCCCAAGGAGGAATTAGTCTGGCAGGATCCGCTTCCCCGTGTGAATCATCCGCTGATCAATGAGCCGGAAATTGCGATCCTCAAGGGAAAGATTCTCGCCTCCGGCCTGTCCATTGCACAATTGGTTTCCACCGCCTGGGCTTCAGCCTCCAGTTTTCGTGGTTCGGACAAGCGTGGCGGAGCCAACGGCGCACGCATCCGCCTGGATCCACAGAGGCAATGGGCGGTAAATCAACCCGACCAATTGGCCAAAGTGCTGAAAGCGCTGGAGACGATTCAAAAGGAATTTAACAGCTCGCGATCGGGCGGCACTCGCGTATCACTTGCCGATCTGATTGTATTAGGTGGATGCGCTGCCATTGAACAGGCGGCAAAGAAGGCAGGCCATAGCGTGACCGTCAGGTTTACTCCGGGGCGAACCGACGCCACACAGGAACAGACCGATGTTGCGTCTTTTGCATTTCTTGAGCCGATTGCCGATGGCTTTCGCAATTATGTCAAGGGACAACACAGCGTAACCGCCGAGACATTACTGATCGATAAAGCCCAGCTTCTGACGCTTACGCCACCGGAAATGACGGTTCTCATCGGTGGCATGCGGGTACTGAATACCAATGTGGGCCAGGTACCGCACGGGGTTTTCACCGCGCACCCGGAAACACTCACCAACGACTTTTTCGTGAATCTTCTGAGCATGGACACGCAATGGAAACCCCTGTCGGATGCCAAAGATCTATTTGAAGGACGTGATCGCAAAACCGGTGCGCTTAAATGGACGGGCACACGTGTTGATCTGATTTTCGGCTCGCATGCCCAACTGCGCGCCATAGCCGAAGTATACGCAAGCAAAGACGGCCGGGAAAAGTTCATTCATGATTTTGTCGCCGCGTGGAACAAAGTCATGAACCTTGACCGTTTCGATCTTGTGTAATTGCGCAATCAATGCGGGGCACCCGCTGCGGAACAGGTTTTTCCGGAGCGGTAGCCCTGCGGACCGTACGGGAGATTGCCAGCGCTGGAGCGACCAGGCTCTGCGTGGCAAGGACAATATTTATCGCCATTAACAAGGCCGCATACGGAAAGACCGGGCCACAACTCGGAAAACTTTGGCCATGAAATCGGAAAAGAATTCCGATTTGACACTTGGCCATCAGGCGTCTAGCATTTCCATGTCGCTTTTGAGTAATGGCGATGGATAATTTTGGAGACCTTGGCTATGGCCAGCGAAAATGTTTTAACAATCACCGATGCAAATTTTCAACAGCAGGTTTTGGAGAACAACGAACCTGTTCTGGTAGATTTCTGGGCTGAATGGTGTGGCCCGTGCCGAATGCTGGCTCCCACCATTGAAAAGCTCGCCACCGAATATCAGGGAAAAGTTAAAGTAGGTAAGGTTGATACGGATGCCAACCGTAATACCGCCATGAAGTTCAATATCAGCGCGATTCCCACCGTGATTCTGTTTAATAAAGGCCAGATTGCCAAGAAATTCGTTGGACTCCAGCCGGAACGCGAATTCAAGGCCGCTCTCGATTCGCTGGTGGCAAAGTAACCCCGGCGTAAGCAGGGATATCCCCGGCATCGTTTGCGTAAAAAACCGTCATCCAACCGGCGTGCCAATTTTTCCGCCCTGGCATTGATCACATAGCCGCCGGCTTGCCGGCGGTGGAATATCCGATGGAAACACAAGGCCATCCACGCGCGGGACGATCGTAGCCGCAATTACTTGCCGCCGAGAAAAATCGTTACACCCCCGCGCCGCGTTTTATTATTCAGATTCATTCGAATCATTGTGTCGTTTAATCGAGTCAAGCGCGCCGCGGAAGCGCGACAATATTTCCGGTGCGACCTCAGCTTCCTTGATTATTCCGCGCGATATGGCATCAATCACACTGATATCTTCGTCTCCCATAGCGTAACGCTTGTAAAGCTCGCGGGATATTCCGTCGTGATAGCGATGAACCGCCTCATTAAGCTTAAAGACATCTATTTTCCCGCTGCGCCAGGCATCGAACGAAAAAGCGAGGTCCTGTGCCGCCGCAGATAATTCCCGCTCATGCGCCAGCCCCGCCAGCCGACGTAATTCGCGCCTCTGCGATTTTGTAAGCAACGAGCTCTGCATAAGCAATTGTGATACTCAAAGAGCCGGTCCAATGCAAGCGACTTGTGAAAAGCCCGGGCGTGAAGCCTGGGCGGACGGACGGGATTTTGAACTACGGCAAAGCAAGGCAACCGAAGGAGCGTCCGTTTCAGTCTCCACATAATGCCCTTACGATCGGCATACGGTATCCGGCATCCTTCTCATGCACCTCAAGCCGGCGCGCCGCCAGCGCAACATTCGTGTAAAGTTCGGCGTAATCATTATCGCCACTTGGTTCGAGGAAAAGCTTCATCGCAACAGGCCCGCTTACGAGGTCGCGAGGATCACCGCTTATCGATACGCCGGTAAAAAACCGTTTCCCGTCGCATTTTTCGTGGGCCGATTTTCGTCTGGTATAACTTGTCCAGGACCTGAATAAACACATCGCTCTCCAATCCGATAGAGCGGTATGTGATCACACCCTGAAAGGCCGTGAAAATATTACCCGGGCGAAGTGATCCCGCTTGCCACACCGGGCCAAAAACTACTTCAAAATCGAATCGGCTCCCATTGTACATGCCTGCGCAGCATAGGCACTGCGAGCCATCGCTGAGCTTTTGAAATCATCAAGGGAGAGGTCCAAATCGCAAAAACCGGCTGTGTCCGAAGAAATCGCCTCCGGCGATGTACACAGTGGCTCTAATCCCTGATCATGTGATCCCATATTCGGCGTCACCGCTTTTCGGCGACGACCGCCCAGAAAAAAAAGCTCATAGGCGGCCACCCCAAGAATCCAGAATACCGTATCCTATACAGCATCCCACCCCATTAACTTACAGACGATTGGGGGGATTGGAGAATCGCGTCAATGCGAGCCAGCGTGGCATCCCGGCCAAGCAGACACAGTGTTTCCAACAGTGGCGGCGAGACCGATCCACCGCACACCGCGACGCGAAGCGTTTGCGGAGCTGATCCTCGCTTTTCACCGAGTTCAATAATTTTCTCGATAACCGGTGCCAACTGGTCCCTGGACCAATTGGTAACCAGAGCAAGCATATCTCGAATCTGTTGCAGAACGACGCGGGAATTACCTGATTCGATATGCTTTCGGAATGCGGCGGGATCCATTTTCGGTTCTTCAAAAAAGAACCTTGAATTCTCCGCCATTTCAGCCAGAGTGCCGGTACGTTCCTGATACATGGCCAACAGTTCGCGCTGCTGCGCTTCGCCGGCATTTTTAATGGGGTATTGCGTTACAACATTAAACGCCGCAAGATCATGCAGCAGTTCATCGATGCCGCGCCTGCGGATATATTCGCCATTCATCCACAGCAGTTTCTTACGGTCAAAGCGTCCACTGGTTTTGCCGATGGTTTCCAGTGAAAACAACTCGAGCATTTCCTCACGGGTGAGAATTTCCCGGTTTTCCCCGGGTGACCATCCAATAAGCGCAATAAAATTCAAAAGCGCATCAGATAAATATCCACTGCGGCGAAAATCCTGCACGTCGATTTCCGGCAGCGGTGCCCCCAGAGCGGTACCAATGGCGGCGGCAATACGCGAGTCATCCGTCTTCTTATCCAGAAATTCCTTTAACTGCTCCGCGGCAATGCCGGTTATTTCAGAGAGCTTATCAGCGCTATTGCCCTGTTTGACCCACACCGCCACAGCCACCCGGGCCGCTTTGGTTTTATCGCGCTTGGACATTTTGGTGTTATCCATGTTGAACACCAGCGGCATGTGCGCGTGGGCCGGCGGAGTCCAGGCTAGAGCATTGTACAAACCCAGATGTTTGGGCGTATTCATCAGATGTTCCTGCGCCCGCAATACGTGCGTAATGCCCATATCATGGTCATCGACCACAACGGCGAAATGATATGTGGGAAAGCCATCGGATTTACGGATGATAATATCGTCATGTTCATCGCCGCCGACGGAAATGTCGCCCAGAATCAGATCATGAAACGTGATGGTTTCAAAGGGCATTTCAAACCGCAGTACCGTCGGACCGCTTCCTTGTGCGGCGCGTCCCGGCATATTACGGCGATAGCGAAAAGGCCGCTTCATTTTTTCCGCGGCCATGCGCATGGCCGCCAATTGCTGCGGCGTTTCGTAGGCTTCATACGCGCGGCCATCTTTGACCAGCTTTTCCAGATAGCCGTTGTACAGTTCCAGCCGCATGGACTGGAAATATTCATTTTTGGCAGCGCCCGGTTGCGGACCGCAGTCCCAATTCAACCCCAGCCATTGCAAATCAGCAAGAATTCCAGCGGCTGATTCCGCGGTGGAACGCACCTGATCAGTATCTTCAATGCGCAGAACAAATTGCCCGCCATGCTTTTTGGCAAAGAGCCAGTTAAATAATGCGGTTCTGGCTCCGCCAACGTGTAAAAATCCGGTGGGTGACGGGGCAAATCGGGTTTTGACCATTTTAGAATCCATATTCCTTCCAGCGCTGTGTGACGGCTTTTACCGTTGCTTGATCCATTTCAATTTCATCCGGCCAATCGCGTACGGTGCCTTCGCCGGGCCACTTGCGTGTGGCATCAATACCCATTTTACTTCCGGCCCCCATGGCCGGCGCGGCATGATCCAGAATGTCCAGCGGCCCCTCGGCTATGAATGTATCGCGCCTTGGATCCACATTGGCCGCCAGGTGAAACAACACATCATCCTGATTATGCACATCGACGTGTTCATCCACCACAACGACCAATTTCGTCCAGGCCATCTGCCCGGCTCCCCATATAGCGTGAATCACTTTGCGGGCGTGATACGCATATTCCTTGCGTATTTTAATAAACGCACAATTATGAAACGCGCCGAACATAGGCAGATCATAATCGATGACATCCGGCACAATAATTTTCAGCAGCGGAAGAAACAACCGCTCCGTGGCTTTGCCCAGATAATAATCTTCCTGCGGCGGCTTGCCGACAATGGTTGTCGGATAAATCGGATTCCGTCGATGCGTAATAGCGGTAATATTAAATACCGGATATTGATCCGCTAGCGAATAAAAGCCGGTATGATCGCCGAAAGGCCCTTCGAGAACCGTTTGATTCGGATCTACATACCCTTCAATAACAAATTCACAATTGGCCGGTACTTCCAGGGGCACGGTTTTGCAGGCGACGAGATCCAGCCCGCGCCCCAGGAGAAAACCTGCAAAGATATGTTCATCTATTCCCGGCGGCAGCGGAGCCGTGGCGGCATAGGGCAAAACACTTTCCCCGCCCAGGGTAATTGCCAGCGGGCAGGGCTTGCCAAGCCTGGCCCAGGCGCGAAAGTGCCGTGCACCGTCATGATGCGTGTGCCAGTGCATGGCCGTCATTTTTTTATCAAAAATCTGCACCCGGTACATGCCCAGATTCCGCGCGCCGGTTTCCGGATGTTTGGTAACCACCTGCCCCAGCGTGATATATTTTCCGCCATCCTTGGGCCAGCATTGAATAACAGGAAGCCGCGTAATATCCGCATCGTCCGTGTGCACCACTTCCTGGCACAAGGCCGATCCACCGCGGAATTTGGGGCCGTACCCGGCGAGTTTCAGCAGATCCAGACCTTTTTTCATCTTATCGATAAACCGCGCCGGCAACTGCGGCTGCGTTAAATCTGCGATGCGCTGAGCCAGGGCATCAAGGTTGTCACAACCTAATGCGGCGTGGATTCGGCGAAAAGAACCGAAGGTATTAATAGCCAGCGGAAAATCAGAACCTTTGACCTGTTCAAAAAGCAGGGCCTGATTAACCGCGGCGGTGCCGTGCTTGGGCGATTTGGCGGCAAATGGCGCAATTGCGGCGGGATAATCGCCATCGCGCGTGGGCGATTTACTCACGCGGTCCGCAATTTCCGCGATTTCCAACACCGGATCCACCGGGGCGGAAATTTTACGCAATTCCCCAATTTTATCGAGTTCAGAGAGAAAATCTCGTAATGTTTCGTAGGGCATTATCCACCAAATAAACAAACCACGAATCAACAATAGTAGTGCAATTTCACCGGCTTGAAAAGAAACTCAACGAAATCGCTGCTTTTTTCTTGACGCGCAGCATTGCCGCAAGGTACGCTTGATTTCCATGAACCGATTGGCACACGGAATCACGCGACTGGAATTGATTGTGGTGCTGGTGGCGGCTGGACTGCTCACTTGCCTGATCCCCACCTTAGCCAGGCCATTAACACTCGCCAACCGGGCCGTCTGCTCAGCTAACATCCGCGGCATCATCCAAAGCATGATTATTTACGCCCAAAGCAATAACGGCCAGTTTCCCTGCACACCGGGACCTGACGGCAACACCTACAGCAATGCGCCACAGGCTCCCATGGATATGCCCGCTGTTCCCACCGCCAAAGCGGTTATTTCCACATGGTATGGCAATGGCCAAACGCCCCATGGCTCGGATTTGGGTAATCCCCTGGCCTGTTTATGGCTGCTGGTACTCCAAGGGGATGAGGCATCCAAGTGCTTTATCTGCCCATCGGATCCCATTGCAACGACGCCATCAGAGGAATATAGAACCACGGGAACGGATCAAGCGCCGCAATTTGAGGCGAATTTTGGCGTGATAAACAAAAGCGTAGAAATCAATTCCACTGGCCAGGGGGAAAGCTATTCAATCGCCTATCCGTGGCGGCCTGCCTCCGCGGGGAAAATCGCGGAAGTCGGGACCTGGTGGACGGATCATGATGGAGCAAAAGTGGCAGTGGTCAGTGATATGGCACCAGCGGATATTCCGGGATCGGCCCGGGACAACCGCATCACCACAACACTTCCAGATGCCAACTCTTTCGGCAACTATATTTATAACTCCATGAATCACAATGGAAAGGGGCAGAATGTCGGCTATGGAGATAATCATGTT
>JAJZCT010000124.1 GCA_021828925.1 Planctomycetota bacterium | reverse complement strand
AGCCGTCGCCCCCCTGTTGGCTGCCATTGGTTGGCGTCGCCGATCGCGACCTTCTGGCTGGGGTCGACAACATCTGAATCCTTGAAAGTCGTTGATTGCGGTCCACTCCCGGTCCAACCCGGAAATCCACCTGGCGGAAGGTAAGCCATGAAGAAATTTGGATTGCATGCGTAAGTTGTAATCTCGGCCGGCGCAAATACGTTGTTGGGACTCCCCGGATGATGGTAATGCACTGGCAAGATAGAGCCGGGACAGATAAACGTGTTGGCGAATTTCTTGGTAAGGGAACTTAGCTGCGAAGGGCTGATTGTACTCGGGATGCCATACCATGCCTCGTCGAGATTATACGAATCAATGTTGTGGATATAACAGAACAGGAGCGAGTCCCAAGAATTTTGCCCGTAGAAATCGCCGCCACCGGCTATCCCGTTATCGTCGGCATAGGGAATAGCATCTTCGAAGGTCGATTCATATTCAGCTAACATTTGCCCTTGTGACCGAAGGTTTGCCAAACAAACGGTGCTCAAGGCGTCTTCCTTCGCTCTTGCCAAGGCTGGCAGTAGCAGCGATATGAGTAGAGCGATGATGCTGATCACTACAAGTAACTCGACGATGGTAAAGCCATCTGCTTGGCTACGATGTGGATGGACAACACAATTAGTATTCATACCGATTCTCCAAAAATGGGCGCAAACCCGTGCCAGTAAAATATATTTACACCGCGTCCTCAATACGATGTCCAAGGCGGTGAAAGCATGCGGACGCTCGGAATGCTCCCTACCGCCAACCTCGTGTTATGGGGCCGCCATGCTTGCTGGCCTACGGCCAGCAAGCAACAGTGCCAATCCACCGCTAGCGAGCAGCCCCAGCGTTGCCGGATCCGACACTGCAACCAATGATACATTTGATACGTCAACCGTATCATCTACTCCCGCTGGGCTATTATTGAGAAACTCAATATTGCTCGATCCTGAAGCCGCAGTGAAATTGAGGAAAAAAGGGATGAAACCCGTATCGGTTATGGTTGGCTTCAGGGTGACTATCTGGCTACCTTTGGTCGCATTCGTCAGAATCACCTCCAGCACGGCCGATGAATCGCCACTGCGCGCCGCCGCATCAAAAGTCAGCGTATAGGACTGCCCAGCGACGGTGCCTACTGCCTGGGCAATGAAGGCTCCCCGCCACTGCATGAAGGCAAAATCGCCTACACCTGCTGGACTGCTCGGTGCAAACGGCTCATAGCTGTCGCTACCATAAAACCCCGTATCGGGGCCGTTGACACCACTGTTTCCATATGTGATCCAAGCGGTTGGATTAACGGGGTTGCCCCCAACCGAGGAGTACCCCGGCGGCGCGCCGTACGCCGCCGCGTTCGCGGAGAACACTCCGTTGGTGATCGTACTGGCAGTAGTGGCGAACTTGGCAGGTTCCTGCTGGGAGATCAGGGCCGGCCCTAATTGCTGGGTGGCGACCAAAACGGAAAACTCGTTTGAAAAAACCTCGCTGGGGCGGGCGATGAGCACCGGCGACACCTTTGTCTTCCCCAACGGAAGTTGGGCCGCGCCTGTGCCAAGGACGCTAGCATCTGGGAATGTGCCGAAAACCTCTGGAAAACCCACCGGCGTCGTGTAAAATACGCCGAGATTATCTTGGCGATCAATATTGGCAATCCACCCATATGACGTGATTGCCGGCTGCGGCCAAATTGGAGAGCCAGCGATGGTATGTACCGAACCGTTTGACGTGGGATACATGAAGGCATCGGTGCGGTCCGTATAAAGCGTGGGTATTTCCGTCCCCATAAGGTACGCCTCCGATTGGTGGCTGTAGCAAGTGTAACTAAAATTTGCGACCCCTTGAGGAGTGATCTCCACGCTCTCAACATAATCCCACGCGGTAGGAGTGCCTGCGTTATAATCCAATGGTGCTATGACCGCATTGAATTGATTTGCGTTTGCTGACCAACGAACCACTGGACTCCCAATTTCCGGAAAGGAACTCCCATTTGGATGTTGGTAATAAGGGTATCCCCCGGAGGCCCCGGCCTGTACCGGGTTTACCATCAGCTGCTGGCTTCCGTCAACGTATTGGTAAAGAAATTGGTCCTCCTGTAATAGGCGGCCCACGTCGTGTGCGTCGACGATATTCAGTCCGTTATCCACATTCCGGTTGGATATTCCGACCACTGCCGCACCCCAGGCGAGGTTAAACGTGACCGAGAGACCACCGTTTGAAATTGTGACATCGCCACCGGCTCCACGTGCCGATGACACGCCCGCAGCCAAGCCAGTGGCGAAAATCGTTGCTGCAGCCGACCGAACGATAAGTGAGTTAAATGCATCGTTGATTTTCATGCGACATCCCATGAGAACTACCCGCTTATTGAGGAACCACGAAGCAAACCTCCACAGCGACGGGCCGCCCACGGCAGAAATTTTCCGCGCGCAAGCCACACATATCCGAGCTAAAACGGTGCTGTGGAGCCAATGACATAGCAATCACACCGAACGGCGGCGATGGATCAGCAACAGCCCTAGGGCAATGGCACCCGTGATCAGCCCCAGCCCGGCCGGTTCTGGAACGGTGACCAAGCTGAAGTTGGTCATGGTTCCTCCGATGGGCGGTGCAAACCCAATTCCGACCATATTGACGCTCAAATCACCAGTTGGTGACATATTCACGTTCGATGGAGAGGTGATCACGCTGAGCGCGGGGTTCGTCATATCCTTCCAAGAGAACGCCGCCGTCCACGTGGCACCCACAGTGTTCAGCACCTCCGTAAGCACAACCTTGTCTGAGGTGTTTGTCGTGCTCCCCCCGCCCGGCGAACCGGCAACACTTCCACTGCCTCCGATTCCGTTCGGAAAGCCGGCCCCGCCACCATACACCCGGTAAATCATTGCCGGCCCGGTGGCACCGTAGGCCCCATCACTAACATTGAGGAATTGCAGTCCTATCCAGTTGCTACTGGACGATCCAAAATCATTAACTACGGCCGTGACCTGGAGCTGGTAAATTTGACCGGGTTCTGGTGTAAAGGGAAGCAAGGCCATTTCGTGAGCCCCGTTGGTTGCCCCCGAGTACGTCAGTTGTCCCCCGTTAACAGTGCTTGTCGTCCAACCCGTATCGGGGGAGTTCGTACCGAAGAGGAGAGCTGCCCACTTGGCATTCGCCGTTCCGCCGAAGCCACCCGCATCAATAGTAGGCATAGAGCCATTTAATCCACCAGTGCGGCCAAAGCTATCTTGGTAGATAACACCGGCCAAGGCTGCACTCCCCGTCGTTCCGAGTAAAGCCAGCGTTGCTCCAGCGATTATGCTAGCCCCCAAGAAGGAACCGTGAACACCCAGAGGAAATGCAAGACGTTTGGAAGACATAAAAACACTCCTGCTCCCTGTGGGAGCCTCTCGAAATTCCCGCCGACCGGGCGAGTTGCGGGTCCACGCGCCAACAAGGCCGCAGACGTTAATATTCATATTGCGACGGAATCATCATGCCCAAGCGAATCATTCGCTATTGACGGCCATTTTCACCGCTCTTCTTATTCTTTAACTCGGCCGGAGATCATGGCCGAAACCAAGTTGACGCCCCTTTCTGCTTTCAGCTCCGCGGAGACCCCCGCGGCTACGACTCTTGCGTTACTGATATGAATTATAACTTTTGGAAACACCTTGTCAAGTATTTTTACAAAATTTTATAAAATTCTTTTTAGAGCGGCTTTTTAACACCAAACGGGTCGAAGGAATTGCTTAAAATTCCGCCAAATTAGCGCGATTATGCCATCATTCTCCCAATAAATGGGACAACATCACAAGCCGAGCCTCTTCGATACAAAACAACTTTCTTTGGATTTTCAGGTGATAAAAAGAGTTGCACATAACGAATCCAATCCCCTTATATTTATTTATATTAATAAAAAATATCACGGCCGTGGGCGCCGGAGCCTCAATTGAATTATAGGCTTCGCTGGCGCAAATCGAGAATTGGTGCCGCCAAAACGACACAATGATCGGCGGTGTTGCTGGAACATTTTCAGCGACCTGCAGGCTGGCAGGACGGCGGAATACTGGACCCCATCCCGATATTCCGCCACATTGTCATCGTGATCTATCGGGGGTCGGGGTCGAGGACCGGGGCAATATCCTTTTTAGATTTGCCAACTGCCAACCATTCGCTCTGGCGGAATTCGGCCCCACGTTCGGTTGCGTCTCTAACCCCCTGCTCCGAATATTGGCTGCACCAGATAATACCGATACTGCTGACCAACCCGTGTCCTACTGTTCCGGCGGTGATGGCATGCGATTCCACCCGTCGCGGTAGAGGCTCGCGAGCGCCAGCCATCCAGCGGTCTCGCCATTGCTGGCACCAGGTTGGTCCCACAAATCGATTTGAATGCGGTCCGCAATGCCGGCCAAAAGGCGGCGACGCACGAACCGCGTAAGAGCATCACTGAAAACAGGGTAGCGGATGAATTGGCTCACGAGTACCAAACGGTTGGGCCGCATGAAGTTGGCGGCGTTGGCCAGGCCGGTTGCAAGATACCGGGTCATCTTTTTCAGCGAGGGGTCGGTGGACAATGTTCTGATGGAAGCCAGCCTGTTCAGCAAACTTTCTCCATTGCCATCAAGATTCCTCAGAAAGGCTGTTGAGCAAATTCGTTCCAGGCATCCGTAGTGCCCACAATGGCACAACTCTGTTCGGACCATAACCCGCATATGCCCCAGGTCGTTGGCTCCGACGGCGCAACCTCGGTTTGGCTGGCCATCGATTAGCACAGCCGCTCCCAGTTCACCATCTTGAATGAACACCAGCACGACGTCTTCCTTCCCAAAGGCCTCGTGCGTCATCAACCAGCGAGCAGCCAAGGCGTGCATGTCATTTTCCAGAGTAACAGGAATGGCACCCGACGCGCTGTAAACCGGTGCCAGCGCGACCGGTACCTTGCCGGCCATTGCCGATGATGACAAAATCTGCCGCTGATCCAGGTCAACAAAGCCTGGCGTGCTCAAACCAACCCCGATGCAATCCGGTCCGACGTGCGCTTTAACCAATTCGCAAGCAGAGGGAATCATGCGATCTGGTACCGCTATATCAACACGGATTTGCCGTCCGAGCATGGCTCCAAGAAGATTCAGGCGAGCACACTCGATATGGCCGGGGCGAAGGGCCAGTCCAAGAACATAACGGCGAGACGGATCAATTTCCAATGGAACCCGAGGCCGCCCGGGCCCTGTTATATCAGGAATTCGCTCCCTCAGCAGACCGCGTTTGACAAGCCTTCCTGCATCAAGGCCGACCTGGTTGGGCGTACTACTGGTAAGTTCGTGAAGTTCCCATCGCGACAGCGCCCGACGCTGCCAGATGAGCCGAAGGATCAGTCTTTCATTAGCGTCAAGCTTCATGGCCATTGCATCATCCTATGGTTCGGCCACGAAATCGGCAAGATGAGCGGCACACCGCCAACGCCCCCGCCGCTGCCGTCTGGGGGAGGATTAACTGGCCGGGAATGGAACCATTGAGGTTCAGGCCGCCGCATAACCGCAAGTACTTCGTACCCAGAGAATATGCACACCCGGAAGATATGCGGTAGACGCGCTTCATAGGATGGAGACAAAGGACGCAAAGGATTGTTCGGGTAAATATTTGCACCTCTTGGAACCGTAGCAATCAATGGGCCCGGGCGCACCGCGACAGAAGCTGGAATTCAGAACCTGGAACCTGGAAGAAATTCGAATCGCAGCGCCTCAACGCTCTTCTAACTCCCAACTCCTGACTCCTGGCTCCTCAAGCAGTGTCTTCCTTGTGAACCCTTGTCAATGACTCCCCGGCGGGCCGGGGAACAATTGGCGATTTGATTTTTCGGCGTAACGGGATCCCCTATGGCTGCCGTCTAGGCTTAACGGCGCACCCACAGAGAATTTCGAGTGGCCAAGGAACCGGCAGGTAGTATGTGATGTACACATGTTGGTGTGTTCGACCCATTCACCGACAAGTGGGGGCAAACGCGGGGTCTTGACACCGTCAACGCCACCGCCACCGCCCAAGTGGCAATCCCCCGCACAGCCCCCGCAGCCGCGTGATGGAAATCCGCGGCCGTCTTCACGAACCGGGCCATCGGCAACATTCACGTCGTGTCCGCGCGTTTTTCCACCACCGTCGACGGCTTACGACGCGCCTATCGTCGCGCCGATATAGATTATGCGCCGTCGGGTGGGGCCGTGATTGTGCGGAGGGTGCTCAGCCTTGGATTGGAATATTGAGCTTGTCAAAAAACGCCTGGTTCCGCTTTTTGGCGTCGCTAATCATTTTCTGGAACGAAATCATTTCCACGTAGCAATTGTAATTCCGATAGAAGCGGAAGAAGCCTCCGCCATCCGGAGTGGGGGTAAAGTCCTCCCTGCCGGCAATTTCACGTAGTGACGGTGTAAAATCCGCAACGATATAAGCGTAGAACGGCGTGCCCTCGCGAATGTGGATTGCTTGCCCTTTTGCTCGCCGCCCCACACCAGATTTTAGCGTCTCAACGTAATTCAACACCTGACTCACTGGGTTCTTTTTGGAATCATCCACTTGGAAATCGTCCCGGGCCGGACGTTTAAACTCGACGAGAATAACGGCACCGATTTGGTCAACAGAATCGCTGAAAGCCATCGGTCGCTGAAAAATTGCCAGATCCGGTCTGTCCTCACTTTGCTGTCGGACCGTCTCCTTCATTTCGCTGAAGGGCATGTCCGACGCGAGATAGTAGTGAAAATATAGGCGATCGTCGAGGAGCCACAAATTCATTTTGGCAAGGGGTGTTTCCTCGGAGGAAGCACGAGTTGGACAAATTGCGGAATGCACGGCTTGTTCGGCAGAGTACTTGCCGTTACCCTGCAGCCCGATCTGATCCTCCAGAAATTCAATCACTGATCGCCGGTAGGCAACGTGACGTGCCAGTTTCGCCATTCCCGCCTCATTCATTTGCGTGAGCAGTGCATCAAGGCGAGCCTTCCGCTCGTCCGCAGGCTCCTCCGGATTTCTGGCTTTCGCCAGTTCCTCGCTAAGTGATTCCCGGTTTTCGGCGTCCGCCTTTTGCTCGATCTTGTATAAGGCGATATCAAGGTCTTTACCCTCGGTGCCGGGCGCTATCGCGCCGACCTCATCGGCACAATGTTTCAGGAGGTAGCGGTATTGCGGATACGTTTTTTCGATCTGCGCGCGGATTCGGACCTGGTTCGCTTCAAGAATTGGCTTAAGAATAGGGTTTAGAAACTTCTTCGTCTCAGCAATCGCTCCGTTGAGCAGAGCATCGAAACTAAGGGCACCCTCAGGTGACCGATTCGAATCATAGGCGAACAAGCCATCAAAATCGAAGCTTGTTCGCTCGACATCCACAAGTTGATTTAGTAACTCTCCCGAAACATACCCTTGATATGCAAGGTCTTCCGATTTATTGGGATGCCGTAATCCGCCTGAAAGCCCCGGTACTTTTCCGGTCAAGCCTTCATTCCGGACCAGCCTGGAATGCGCACAAAAATGCAAGGAGTGGCGCGCATTTTTACGGCCACGGACCAATAAATGCGTAACACGAAACTGTGAGCCGTCGATAGAAAAATCGCTGTGTTTGATTTCGGATTTAAGTTCATCCCGAAAAAGCTTTCCCAATTCCGCGCCATAGTCTGCGCTGACATCGGACAGGAATATCTGCGGCGTTCGATCTGTAATGAAGTATTCCAGACAATGCTCGATCGTGTTTATGGCTATCGTTCCGGGTTCGTGTTGCAGCGATGTTCGGTACGAATCTTTCGGTGAACTGATGGTTACGGTTGTACCTCGCTCCTCCGTCGTCTTAACCGGGGCAGAGGTATCTATCCCATTCGTTGAAAATGCGAATGTTCGCTTATAGCGGTTACCACCATCCTCATATACACTGGAGACGTTAGCAGTCTTAAAAACTTTAAGCCACAGCAGACGGCCAACGCCCTTCCCCCCATATTTTGCCTTCGTTGTCGAATCGGAGTAACTAAACGCGTCGAAGTTCCTGTCATCGAACCCAATTCCATTATCGTGTATTTCAAAGCCTACCAAGGGCCCTGGTTCGACCCCGCCACCGAGGGTTGGCTGGCCCTTGCCACGAAGGATTCTGATTGTAATCTCTCCATTGTCGGGTTGGGGCCCGTCGAGGATCGCGTGAATAGAGTTGACCACCGCCTCAAAAAGCGCGTACAGTGCGTTTGATGGAGCGAGTCGCATATTTTGGAATCATCCA
>JAJZCT010000123.1 GCA_021828925.1 Planctomycetota bacterium | reverse complement strand
GCATCCGGTGCTGGTCAATTTTGTGGCGGCGTGCGTGCCGGTGTCGCTGGCGTTTGATTTGGGCAGCCGAATATTTAAACGCGAAGCGTTCCGGGCGGTTGGGGCGTGGAATATGGTGGTGGCGGCCTTGTTTGTACCGCTGGTGGTTTTTTTCGGTTGGCTTTACTGGGGCAGTAATGATGATGGCAAATCCATGGCCATTCATTTCTGGCTGGGAAATTCACTGGCCATTGTCATTATCGGCTTGGCGATCTGGCGGTGGCGACTGTACGCCAAATCCCGCCCGGCCAGTGCGCTTTATCTGGTTGCGACATCCATAACACTTGTGGCGCTGGCCATTCAGGGCCATATCGGTGGAAGCCAGTAGCACATCGGGCTGCGGCCCGATTAGAGCAGGAGTTTCGAGAGAGTAGAGAGTAGAGCACATTCGGCTGGCGCAAAAGCGAGGCTGTCGCCGAAACGAATACCTCCGCCTGCGGCCTACTAACTACTTTCTACTCTCAGGCCCCACATCGGGCTGCGGCCCGATTAGAGCAGGAGTTTCGAGAGAGTAGAGAGTAGAGCACATTCGGCTGGCGCAAAAGCGAGGCTGTCGCCGAAACGAATACCTCCTCCTGCGGTCTACTAACTTTCCATTCTCACGTCTTAGATAATGCGGATTTGAGATTGGAAATTTCAAAATTGCTGGTTGTTAATCCCTTGCGTTTATCCGCGAGATCCGCGTAATTCGCGGTTATTTTTCAAGGGATTCCGGATTGCATACCGCATGTCCGAATTTCAGATCAGGTTGCCGCATTCATCTGCGGTCCTTTGATGTTGGCGTTGTTGTGCGTAGAGCAACCTGCGAGGCGCAACATGCCGCTGCCCCGGAAATATTGCCACGCCCGCAAAAAGCCCTTACAGTAAAATAGCAGGGTTGGCCGGCGGCTTTATGCATAGGCTTTATGCATAGACGGCGTAGGCTTCAAGGGGAACTTTGCGCCACAACTCCGGCTCGGGCATCTGGGCGGCCAGCAAATCCCGGAATTCCTGATCATGCTGGGCGTGGAAGCACGGGGCACAAGAGTAATTGCCGAAGGAATCTTTGGTACGTAAGCGCCCGGCGACGTTCATACCGCATTGGCAGCATACTTTGGTTGCTGCGCCCATTAACGCTGAGGTGTTAAGACTTATCATCTTCTCTCTCCAAATAGGTTACTGAACCGAACTGAACTGTCTTAACTATAGTTCGTGCTTTAACAATTTCCAAGAAAAATCCGGCGATTTTTCAGCTATCGGACGGACAAACTTTCCGATAACACAACAGTCTGATAAAAAGACGCTAGAATAATGATCTTTATATCCGCGTTGGAGATTTAAATGGCGGCGGCAAAACGGAATATACTGGTTACCTCGGCGTTACCCTACGCCAATGGGGCCATTCATATCGGGCATCTGGTGGAATATATTCAGACAGACATCTGGGTACGCTTTCAGCGGCTGATGGAGAATCGTGTGGTGTATCTGTGCGGCGATGACGCCCATGGCACGCCCATTATGTTGCGGGCACGCAGTGAAGGCGTGGCACCGGAGCAATTCATCGCGCGGATGAATCAGGAACATCGCGAGGATTTTGCCCGGTTTGGCGTGAAATTTGACTGCTACTATTCAACCCATTCACCGGAAAATGAAGCGCTTTGTTATATGTTTTATGAACGGCTGAAGGCCGGCGGCCACATTGTACATCGGGATGTTGAGCAGTTTTTTGACCCGGTGGAAAATATTTTTCTGCCCGATCGCTTTATCCGCGGGCAATGTCCGAATTGCAAAGCGCCGGATCAATATGGTGATTCCTGCGAAGTTTGCGGCAAACATTACAGCCCCACCGATTTGATTAATCCCAAAAGTGCCGTCAGCGGTGCGGCACCGGAACGTCGCTCCAGCCGACATTTCTTTTTGCACCTGGAGGATTTTCGCCAGCAGCTCCTGGAACTGATTCGCGGCGGTCTGGTGGATTCGGCGGTGGCCAATAAGCTTGAAGAATGGTTTGGGAAGGAACTGAAAGACTGGGATATTTCCCGCGATGCGCCATTTTTTGGCTTTCCCATTCCGTCGGAGCAAAATAAATACTTTTACAACTGGCTCGATGCGCCGATTGGTTATCTGGCGGCCTTGGCGAAGAATCTCGGTGGCGGAGCCACCGATGCCGAAGAATACTGGAAAATGGATGATCTGGAAGTGTACCACTTTATTGGCAAGGATATTATTTATTTCCACGCCTTATTCTGGCCCGCCATGCTCATGGGTGCGGGCCTTAAGCCGCCGACACAATTATGCGTGCATGGACATTTGACCATCAATGGCGAAAAAATGTCCAAGAGCCGGGGCACATTTATCAACGCGGCCCAATATGCCCGTCATCTGGATCCGCAGTGGCTGCGCTATTATTTTGCCACGCGGCTGTCGGCGTCACCGGCGGATATCGACTTGAGCTTTGAGGATTTCTGCAACCGCGTCAACAGCGAACTGGTGGGCAAACTGGCTAATCTTATCAGCCGGGCCGCACCGATCTTAACACGCCTGCTGGACGGCCGCACCGGAATTGTAACAGTCGACGCCCTGCCGGTACTTAATGAATTCCGCAATGCGGAATCACAGATTGCGATGGATTATGACCAGCGGAACTTTGCGGCAGTAACGCGCCGGATTTGCGCTCTGGCGGATAAGGCCAATAAATTTGTGGAAGAACAGGCCCCCTGGGCGCTGGTGAAAACAGATGAAGAAGCGGCAAGGGGCGTATTAACGGCCGCTCTGGAATGCGGACGGATCTTGATGATTTATCTAAAGCCCATCGTCCCGGATATGGCAGCGCGTGTGGAAAAATGCCTGAATATCCGTCCACAATCGTGGCGTGACATACAAAATTCCATGGAATCGCATGTGATTAACCCATTTGAACATTTAACCGGACGTGTTGAAGAAAGGAAAATACAGGCCATGCTTGAGGAAAATAAGACCGATACAACCGCTGCGGCCACAGCCGGAATTCCAGCGACGCCGGCGGCCCTTGAGGAACCGCTGGCTCCGGAATGCAGCATAGAGCAATTTTCCGCCGTGGACTTACGCGTCGGACGAGTGATCCATGCGGAGGCCATTGAGGCTACCGATAAACTTATGAAAGTGGAAATTGATGCCGGGCCGCTGGGCAAGCGGACTGTTCTGGCGGGTATTAAAAAGGCCTGTACGCCGGAAGAGCTTACCGGACGGCTGGTGATCTTCTGCGCCAATCTGGCCCCGCGAAAAATGAAATTCGGCACCAGTGAAGGAATGATTCTGGCCAGCGGGCCGGGCGGCAAGGATGTATTTTTATTGTCCGTTGATCCGCGGGCCACACCGGGGCAGCGTGTGCATTAAAAGCTTCCGTATTTCTGAACAATTTCGCCCCGATTGCCGACAAGACCATATAATCCCCTGCGGGAGGGTTGGCGGATGAGGACCGGGTGTTCCGGGCCAGGCGCTGTATGGGGACTGGGGCGAGGTTATTTAACAGGCGGAGTATTTGTGGCCGTTGCATGCGCGATTGTCGGACTTGATCCGATGCAAAAAGATTGGATTGAGGCATTAAAACTGGCCCATGGAACTGACTGGTTCAAAATAGTGGTCGTAGGTGAGCGCAATTTGTCGTTAGCGCGCGAGGTGGGACAGATTTTTGATGTCCCTTTTTACGGCGATCTGCGAAGGATGTTGCTGGAAACTCCTCCTCAGATGGTGCTTTTGGACCGACCCGCGGACATGTCACTGGACTTCGTTGAAGCCTGTGTGCAGCAGAACATTGGTATATTGAGCGTTGGGCCGCCGGTGCAAACGCTGGAAGAAGCGCACCGCCTGAGCATTCATCTGGAACCCAGAACGCATTTATTATACACCGCCCCCCGCTTTTCCGGATCATGGGGATTTAGCCAGGCGCAGCAAACGGAAAATTTCTTTCGCGGGGTGCAATTCCTTTCCGGCGATTGGTCCGCCGCCAATCATGCGATTGCACGGGTGCGAAACATCCAGCACGGCGCGGTGCGGTCGTTATCGGTTCTGGCGTGGGATGCGTTTCGTACGGCGATTGAAATTCTCGGCCTGCCGGCAGCGCTTTACGCGTCCATTGATGGCAACAGCGGACAACAGGATAACTTTACGGATGTCACGGGCAATGTCGGCGTGGTAATGAAAACGCTTGAGGGAGCCACCGCGGTTCTGCGGATTTCTGATCAGGAAGCATCCTTGAAACGGGAACTCTGCGCTGCGAATCGGGACGGCCGGGTGAAACTTTCCGAATTCAGCTATCGGTGGGCCTCGAGCCGGGACGAACTGATAGAAGAAGATTCTACCGCACCAACCACGCCCGCCGCGCAGGCGTTAAAGGAACTGGAAAATTTCTGTCGGCAGTTTACCACGGCCTCTTCTTCCCATCCCGGCTGGCCGCACCTGCTGTCGGAAACCGCCGCCATGATGACGGCGATGATCGTTTCTCACCGCACGGGTATGGCGGAATCTCCGCAGCACTTCCGCGGATTGAACCGGTAATGACCGTTTTAGGACGCATGAGCAGTGGTGCTGCGAAGTATCTCTTCCACCAGCGCGGCCACCATACCGGGAATATCATGGTGCCGGGCTTCAAGGGTGGCGGGCCATCCAAGTTCGGCCAAGGCACGGGAAGTCGTCGGGCCGATGGAAAGGCGCTTACATTTTCCGACGGTGGAGCGCAAATTTTCGGGCAACATGGTGAAAAGATTTTTGGCGGTGGAGGCGCTGGTAAAAGTTATCCACTTTACGGTGCCATTTTGCAAAGCTTCGATCGCATCTTCCGGCAAGCTCTCGGGAATGCGCGTCTGATAAATCGGTACATCGTCCACGGCAGCGCCGGCGTTACGCAACATTTCCACCAGCGATGGACGGGCGATTTCGGCGCGCAAAAGCAGGAAGCGGTTCCCGCTTAAATCCAATGTTGCACTGTCCGGTTCCTTGGTCGGATCAGCACGACCGAAATAACTGATCAATTCAACGGCGAGTTCTTCACTCACTGCATCCGGGGAAACAATATCGGGAATAATACCAATCGAGTTTAACGCATCAGCCGTGGCCGGGCCGATGGCCGCTACAACGGCCGCGAAATCACGGGCGTCCAATTCCAACGCGATCATGGCCTGGTGCGCGGAATGCACCCCATTGGCGCTGGTGAACACCACACAATCGTATTCACCCATGTCTTCAATGGCGGTCAAAGCGGCCTGCCGGTCTGTGGGCTTGGCTATTTCAATGGTGGGGGCTTCGATAACCCGTGCCCCGAGTTGCAGAAGTTGATCACCAAGCTTGCTGGCCTGCTGCCGCGTGCGGGTTACGAGCATGGTTTGACCAAACAGCGGCCGGGATTCAAACCAGTTCATCTGCTCGCGAACGGATACCACCTTGCCGATGATGGTAATGGCCGGGGCCTTGATTTCAGCTTTTTGCGCGAGTTGGGCAATCGTTTTCACCGTGCCTACGACGGTTTGTTGCTCGGGATGTGTGGCCATGCGAACCACCGCAGCCGGGGTGTCGGCGGGCAGGCCGCAATCCATGAGGCGTTGAGTAATATGGGGCAGATTCTTCACGCCCATATAAAAAACCAGCGTGCCGCCGAGTTTGGCCAAGGCGGGGTAGTCCACATTTGAAATTTCATCCCCGGACTCTCCCGAGGACGGCTTATCCGACGAATCCTCCTGCTGATGCCCGGTGATAAACGTTACGGTACTGGTAAAATCCCGGTGCGTGACCGGGATACCGGCATACGCCGGCCCGGCAATGCCAGCGGTGATACCGGGAATAACCGCAAATGGAATTTGTGCCTGCGTCAAGGCCTGGGCTTCTTCGCCGCCGCGACCGAAAACAAAGGGATCGCCTCCCTTTAACCGCACAACACACCGGCTGGGACAATCGGGCCGAGCCATAAATTCCCGGCACTTTTCGACCAGCAGGGCGTTGATTTCCGTTTGTGTAAGGGTGTGGCGGCGGTCGCGCTTGCCAACATAGATGAGTTCTGCCTCCGGAGAGCAAAACGCCAGTAAATCGGGATTGGCCAGGGCGTCGTAAATGACCACCGCGGCCAAAGCCAGTGCCCGCGCGCCGGCGAGGGTAAAAAGTCCTATATCACCGGGGCCGGCACCGACCAGTACGGCAATCGGGAGAGGATATTCGGGAGTGAAAAAGGGGGTGGTTGCCATAGGGTTACTCCAGCGGACCAAATCCGAAAGCAATAATGAGGATTATTACCTCAGCAAGCCCTATTGGCGCGGAAAAGACAAAAATATTCAAGTGTCCGGCAGATCTTGCCGATGAGAAAGGTGGTCGCAGTTGTAGTTTTCCTCCCATAACCTGAGCCGCCTGCTGTGCGTTGCAGCAGGCGGCTCTATTTAGTTATAAGATTATACCAGATTGAATTCCCCGCCCGCGGCGAGAACCACCGGGTTAATCTGCTTATCCCGCAAGCGCTGTCCAAAGGCGGCGGCATCCTGTTTGATCGGGGGGAATGTGTTGTAATGAATCGGCATGACATGCGATGCCTTTAGCATTTCCGCAGCCAGCAGGGCGTGATCCGGCCCCATGGTAAAGTGATCGCCAATGGGCAAAAAGGCTAAATCAATATTCCATAACTTGCCAAACAAAGCCATATCGCCAAACAGGGCCGTATCCCCCGCGAAATAAATCGTTTTGCCGCCGATCTGCAGGATCCAGCCGCCCGGTGCACCGCCCGCGGCACCATCAGGAAAGGTGCTGGTATGAAAAGCCTGGACAAGATTGGCCCGGCCAAAAGCAAAGGCGCTGCCGCCGCCGGTATTCATACCCACGGTTTTGAGGCCGCGGCTTTCGTAATAGGTCGCCATTTCAAAGTTGGCTACGATAATTGCGCCATTCCGCTTGGCGATGCGTTCGGCATCATCGACATGATCAAAATGGGCGTGGCTTAAAAAGATAAATTGCGGGTCAGGTCGATCCGATTTTACATCCGCCAGAGGGTTGGAATCATAAAAGGGATCAATCTGAATTCGGTGTCCATCGGCATGAAGTTCCACATTGGAATGACCGTGATAGATGACCTTTACCGCCATGATGTGCTCCTTATTTAACGACCTACATGCTACGTTCACGTAAGCAAGTTTATTATATGCTCCAAGAGCCCGACCGACTTATTCAGTATATCCGTCTGGGAGCCTGTCCGAGTAATGGGTGTCCTGGCGCACCGTGCGATTGTGCGCGAAACGTCTCAGGCCGGAATATTACCTATGTGTCAGGCCTTGGCCAAGGTGTCGTAAAGGGCATCCGGTGCGAGGTCTGCTCCGTTTGGCCAGCATACTGCACCGAACTGGTCGACATAAACCTGTTCAAACAGACTATAATCCCGCAACGGTTCAAATACCGGTCCAAAGAGACGTTGCGAAACATCCAGTCGCCCGCACAAGCCGTCCGTGAATTCGATTTCCAACTCGAACCCACCGCATGGCTGTACCCTTTTAACGATCTTACCCATCTTTACCTACTCCAACGGTTCAATCTTGTTCAGAGGCCTGTGTTCTGCCGCCAAAGTCCAATCTGTGTACAGTTCCTCGCGGTGCGCGGCCGCCCATTCGAGTACCATCGCCATGGCGCGGCGCGGGAGGTACCCGTCACGGATGGCCAATGTATCAAGCGGATTCATCATCGGATATAACAGCGGTTATCTCGGGTATGCGTTCGCGTATATTTTTTTCCAAGCCCAGACGCAGCGTGGCTTGCGAGCTTGGGCACCCCACACAGGCACCGTGAAAACGCACGGAAACTACTCCATTTTCATTGACGCCCAGCAATTCCACATCGCCGCCATCCCACTGAATCATGGGCCGTAAGCTGTCCAGCACCACCTGCACACGTTGAATTAACGTGGTCTGTGGCGTTTGCGGGACCTGGGAAAGGTTAATATCCATCATTCTACTCACATAAAGAGTATAGGTTAGCCGGAGTTGCGCATCAACCGTTGATGTTACCGGGGTACTGGGAATTTGTTGGTAAATACGGTAATATAATGGAATGAACGCATTTTCCACGAGCCAGTTTCAGGTGCATCTGACGCCTCCCTAGTGAGCCTCATGAGTATGCTCGTCCACCGCGAAATAACGCGGCAAGCACGATAAAACGAATAATCCCTCGTTACTTTAAAATCTCTCGCTTTGAAAGTCATTATGTTTTCCGATGAAATCGCCCGCCGCCG
>JAJZCT010000122.1 GCA_021828925.1 Planctomycetota bacterium | reverse complement strand
CACCAGCACCTTCGATGGTGTTACGGTCAACATCGGTGCAAAGACTTTGGCATGAGGAGCAATCAACGCGGTAACCAGCGGCTGCTGGGTATCAACGCCGAACCGCTGGGCCGCCGCCTGAGAAAAAGCGCCGTGCGGTCTTAAAACATAGTGAAACACCGTCATGCCGCTTTGGAATGCTCTATAATTGGTGCGCCAATAATTGTTCATAACATAGGAGAAAACCGTAGAACCGGCGGCCACATGAGGCGGGGAGGGTTGTCCATGCTCCACGGTTACCGAGGTGATGCGCCCGACATCAAACATCGGCGCATCGATGCTGGCCCAGGTAACGCCAAAGCGGTGGTTTGAAACATCCACCCATCGATTTTCCGTAAAGGAATTCTTGTGCGCCCATTTCAGTTGGTCCTTGCCCAACTGTATGACCGACCATGGTTCATCGTAGCGGACGATGCCATGGCTGATCGCAAAGGGAAAACCCAGGTAGACTGCTTCGTGTTCCGGATAGACCTGCTTTTTATCCAGCAGGTCAGAGATATAAACTTCTTTCCTGCCTGCCACCAGCGAAATCCGGCGGATCAGAATATGGCAGCCCGGCGCAGATGATCGAACTTCAAGTTCTGCCACCAGCGGGCCGTCGGCAAGAATCCGAATCGCCGGTCGGCCGCTGCGCAGAGTCTGCGTGTTATGGGCACCCAGCAGATAAATATAATCATTGAGCCCGCGTGCTGCCGCATTGTTCTCATTGACCAGATTCCCGGCTATTCCTTTCACATACATACTGTCAATGGCACCGGTGGCGGAACTCACGTGCAACCGGATCAGTCCGTTGGACAGCGTTGTTCCGCTGGCCCGCGCGGGTATTAAGTCAGGGAAGGCGGCAGGGGCGCGACCTGGGGCGACATAATATCGCCGCGCCGCCAGGCCCCGTATATGACGGGCCAGAAACACCAGCGACTGATCAGCCATGCGCTGGCATGGAACCGGCTGATTCCTGGCGTTCATCACATGAATGCCGCGCACCCAGTGCTTCCAGGATCTCGGCGGCACTGCTGGGGTAGAACCATGCCGCACCACCAGTGCTCCCCGCGCCAGAGCCAGCGCCGGCGGTACGGTAACCAGACTGCTGCGTCTCCAGTTGCAGGTGTTAAACACGCCAAACCACGGCGACCAGGCCGGCGCGTGCAGCGCGTGCTTCACATGCCGTCGCAGTACATTGGATAAATGCAGCGCTCGCCGGGCGTAGCGTTTTTTCCACGCCCATTGTTCCCGGGTAAACGTGCGATAGGGTCGGGTCCAGGCGCAGTCCGCGCCCCAACTGTGTTCATCGAAAAGCAGCACATCCTGCCATGCCCGGTCGAAATCGCCCGCCGGATAGGCTGGTGCCTGAAGCATGGACCATAGCATCTGGTCTTCGGAAAGCCTGTTGCCGGCCCGGCGGTTCATCGCGGTGGCACGTGCCGCTGACGCGGCTCCGTCTTCCCAGTAGCCGTTGTAATCTCCGGTATATGCCGGCAGTTTCCGTCCATATTCAGCCACCAGTGCGCGGAATGCCTGCCGGGTTGTCGCAATCACCAGGCGCGGTGAAGCATGGCCCGCATTCCACCGGGCGACAAACCGGGACAGGTTTGGATCCGGTGGACCGTTATCACCAATCGTCCAACGGGTATAAATCATCGAATATGGGAAGTGCGGAAAATCGGCGGCAAAATCGTTAATAAAATGCCGCAGGGCCGCCGCATCGCGGTGGTAATTCGCCGACATGCCACCGGGCCGATGCGGAGCGAAAGCGGACTGATATCCGCGGCAGCTCTGCCACACCAGCACGCGGCTATGGCCCGATGGAGACAACCAGTAAAAGGGTTGATTGTTCCATTGCTGCGAGTACCCGCGGTTCGGACCCCAGGACCAGTATTTAACCCCGGCTTGATGCAATACCGGCACCATGCCCCAGGTGTACGCCGGGACATCGCTGATCATCGCCGAGTCAATCGATACATGACAGGTTCGCTCAAAATCTTTGGAATAGGCGATGTAATGCAGCAGTTCTTCCGGCTGGCATAGACCGGTTAATTCATTGTCGTACAACGCGTCAAGCCCGATATGGCCGTCGGCGACAGCCGCGAAAAAATCCTTTTTTTGCTTGGGCGTGGCGATTTTCATAAATTGCCGCGCTTCAATCATACATTCCAGGTTCCAGCGGAACTGCGCGTCCGGCGGTTCATGGCGCGTTTCTCGAATCAGCCTTAGCGCCTGGATGATGTAATCCGCATGCAGCCGCAGCGCCACCGGCTGGTAGTATTTAAACCCGACATCCGTATGTGAATGCGGAAGTATAAAAATGGTAAATGGTTCAGGTGCCGGAACCCTCAGCACGCAGCGCACCGCAGGGTGTCCCGGAATGGAAATATCCAGCGGCAGTGATCCCGGCTTGTGCGGTCGTGGTACGGAAAGCGTGTAACGGCGCAGTCCGGTTTTCAGCATTAATTCCGTGCTTCCGGCACCGATGTGAACGATCCCGTTAGCCGCTTTGCCGATGCGCAGAATATGTAATTGAACCCTGATTTGGTTCGATCGCTGGGCGATGTACCGTGAATCCGTCGCCGCGTGTTCAAGTACGACAGTATTGTGCACAACAGCCAGCCGGTCCGCACCGGGTGCATACAGGGCCAGCGAATGGTAAATACCCCACGATCCGGCCGTTGATCGGATCCGGATCAGGTTGTCGCCGACATGCAGTGCCGATGCGGGAAACACAGCGCGTAGAATATAGGGCCGGCCCTGCCGGGGGTGTCCCATCAGCGGCGCATTGGATCGTCCGCGCGGTGTCCGAAATACATGGCTCCACGCGTCATTGATCTGCATGCGAAATCGGGGTGGGTGAGCCGGTTGCAGGGCGGCAAAACGCACTACCAGCGTCGCCCGGCCTGCCGCTGCCTTTGTCAGGCCGAAAACCACCACAAACGTGTGCTGCCGATGACCGGCCCAGCCGTCCTGCGGTCCCGGCTGCACGTAGGGCCAGGACGTTTTCGGATCGCTCTTGCCGATAACCAGAAAGCCATCATGCTTATAATGCCGCCAGCCGTCCGGTGCCAGGGCAAAGGCCGCGTCGGTCCATGGTGTTGATGTTCCGCCAATATGCCACAGTTGCTTCATCGCGCCGCCGGTCGGCGCAGCTTTAAGCATAATCGGCCAGGTTAACAGTATCAGAACCGGAATCACAAGCGGCGCAATGGTCCGTCCCATCCATCGGATGCCGGGCCAGAGGCATAAGCACAGGTGATCGGGCAGCTTGATCAACCGGATAGCGGATGTATCCACCATTTGACGTTGATCACGCATGATTGCTTACTCGCTGTTACAGCCTCACCGCCGCCGGATTGGCCGGTATTGGCATCGCCTGGTTCGGCGGGGACCCAGTGCGGCTGTTGCCGTGCGGTAGTTGGTGAATTCCAAACCCAGCCGGCCGCGTCCCGCGGAATCGCAGCATTCGTTTGCGTGCACTTATCGGCTCAGCGACGGCGGACGGTCTGCCGGTGCGGCACCCCAGGACTGATCCGGTTGCGCACCGAGATCAAACGTCAGATGCCCGCCATGGGTAATGGCACCGACCGGCAACCAGCAATGGTGCTGCGGCCGGCCATTGAGTTTCACGCTTTGGATATACGGTGTCGACGCCGGTTCAGCCGTAGTGGTTATGACCAGGTGTTTTCCCATATACGGTGCCCGCAGATGCACCACAATTTTCGGAAACACCGGGCTGCAAAGTTCATACGCGCCGCTGGCCGGGTCGACGGTGTAAAGGCCCATCATGCTCATGACCGCCCACGATGACATTTCGCCGCAGTCGTCATTACCCGGAACACCGTTGGGAGACAACGTATAATTCTGCCGCAATATCCGGCGAACCACATATTGTGTTCTCCACGGTTCGCCGGAAAAATTGAACTCGAACGGGGCCTCCAGATCCGGTTCGTTATACGGATTGTAATACTGCGGTGCCCAGCGGGGGGTGCGATAGGCAAAAAAAGCGTCAAGCCGCTTGTTGAACCGTGCCTGGCCCACCGCGTGCACCAGCCAGGCCATATCGCACGGTGCCAGCCATTGATACTGCCAGCCGGACCCTTCAATAAAGCCATGCCAGTACTGCGCGGGGTTAAAATCCTTGACCCATTGACCGTTGGTCAATTTGGGGCGGAAGAAGCGATCGGAATGATTAAAGACATTGCGGAAGTACAAGGCCCGCTTATAGAGAACATCCGCCGCCTGCGTTTTGCCCAGCGCTTTGGCCAGATCGTAAAGCGAGGCATAGGCAATGCAATCTTCCTGAAGCTGCGATACCGAGCCATACCGCACCTTATCATTCGGCACATAGTGCAGTTTGTTGATCCACTCAATGCCAGCTTCACCTTTGTACGCATGCCCCGGCGGGGGAGCCTCGGTGGCGTCCTTGTACATCCCCTGCCAGGCGGAATGGATGTCAAAACCGTGCAGACCATCCAGATATGCGGTGCACATCGCTGTGGTCAGGGGGCTGCCGCACATGACATTGGTGTAATGATTGATCTGCGGCCATCGGCCGATCCAGCCGCCCTGCTGGTACATCAGGACAATGGACTGGCACATATCTTCCATTCGCTTTGGCGCAATAAGCGCCAGCAGCGGCATTTCACTGCGGTATATATCCCAACCCGAATAGTTGCAGTAAACCTCATGGCCCGCAGGGACCTGATGAATTTTGCCGTCAAAGCCCAGATAACGACCGTCGGCATCACTGAAAATGCTGGGCATTAACAGGCTGTGGTACAAAGCTGTGTAGAATTCAATGCGTTGCGACGGCTGTCCGCCGAAAACGTGAATAACGCTTAGGGCACGGTTCCAGGTGTTGAATGCGGCCTGGCGAATGGCGTTGAAACGTTTACCCGCGACTTCCTGTTGGAGATTGTTCTTCGCGCCGGCCAGATCAACATACGAAATACCCACACGCACGGTCACGGATTGCGGCTGTTTCGACCCCGGCCAACTGACATAAGCGCCCACCCATTGATTGTGTCGGGTCTGCCGGATACTGCGGGCATCGGCATGAATGGTTCCCGCCCCATGGGTTCCCCGCCATACGCCGCTCCAGCCAAAGGGTTTGCTGAACTGCATGACGAAATGCACCTTGTAGCTCTGACGGTTGCCGCAGAAGCAGTGATTAACCACATAACCGGTGATTTCGTGATCATTGACGATATGCACATGTGAAGCCACCGTGAAATTCAGCGTATGGCTGATGGGAATGAGAATATTGGCCTGTTTGCCGGCGGGGAAGGTGAACTTGGCCAGCCCGCAGCGGTCGGTGGCGGTGAGTTGGGCATTAATGCCCCAGTGCAACAGTTTCACCCGGTAATAACCGGGCGAGGCGGATTCATGGCTGTGGGAATAAGCGGACTGAAAATTCTTGACTTGCGTATGAACCGCACCGGTGGTGGCGGTAAAGAACACATCGCCCTCGTTATCACATCCCGGTCCGCTCATGTGCGTCATGCTGAAGCCCTGAATGTTCCGCTGATAATAGTGATATCCAAAACCGCGCGATTGGGTATCCGGGCTGAGTTGCACCATGCCGAACGGCATCGACGGTCCGGGAAACAGGTTAATGCTGCCGCCCGGACCATGGCCCGTTCCAATGAGGGGATGAACTTCCGCCGCCGGCGCATAACTGGAACTGCCGGTGTTTCCCGTCATTACATTCATCACGTTGTCGTTACGTCCCATCGCCGTTGCGGTTGACTGGCCGGTGGTGGTGCTGCTGTTGTTGCTGCTGCACCCGCTGGTAAGCGCAAAACCGAGAACGCCCATAATCAGCATGACGCCCATCCGAACAGCGCCGCGTTTACAGCGCAAGTACATCATCGCCGCAACGCCGCACCGACTGGCACAGGAACAATTGGATTGCATGGTTCGCACCTCATCATTCATTACACGGTTCTCCTGAATTCATGTTTCCATAACCACAGCCGCGGACCGTCGCGGGATGCGCAATATACCGTTGGTTGACGCGGCCTGAGCTTGTTCCGAGCATCATCACTCCTTCTGGCCGCTATCAGATACGAAGAAAATCCCGATCCAGTGCAACCGCACGAATGGCGGCTGCACTGGCGGGACATCTGCTGCCTGAGTAAATTGAATCTTCCATTGTCCGGATTTCAAGTGTTACCCCATCACTGACAAGCCACAATGTGTACGAAGCAACTGTATCATGTCACCATGCGCCGGTTACCACATTCTGCATCGGCTTCATAACAACGTCAAATGGCGGCTGATATTGCCTCCAGTCTTGAAAGTCATACCGCAGATCGGTCTGCGGTGCCGCCGCCGCAGTGCCGATACCCTGGTAGGAATATTTGTAATAGCTGTAGATGTTATCTTTGTTTTCACCGCAGTAGGGGTTGCTTTCCCAGTCCACATGCGCATCAGCGAAGCCGACATTTTCACCTGCCCCGTCATGATTGCCGGAGTTATACACATAATTGCCGTACGTGTTGGCTGTCGGAAGAATCGTCGTGTTGCGGTATTGCGTTCCCAGGGAGGGGGACGATCCATTGGGATCGGGGGCCATGTCCGCAATCACCGGCAGATTGGCTCCGGACTTGGACGTCCAGAATGTTTCGGCGGCACTGGCTTGTGCCACTGGCAACCCCGTTAAAGCCGGTGCCCATGGTTGCGACATGCTGTAGCTCAGCCCCGCACTCGACGGATTGGATAAATTCCATGTTCCGGCCTTTTCAAAACCGAAATTGGGATATATGCCTCCACCTGGCGCGCCGTACTCCAGCGATGGCGTTCGTGAGAATTGGTCGGATGGGCAGATAAAGTTTTTTGGCGAGCAATATCCCATCAGCACCAGCAGATACATGGAAGCTTGAATGGACCCCGTGTTTGCCGCCGGCGGACTGCTTTTTCCAACCAGATAGAACCAGTCATCCGCTACTCCAACCGGTGGTTGCGCCGGGCTGTACCAGGGGCCGGCTGGCCGGCCTGATCCCATCCGCATCTGTCCGCCGTAGGGGCCGGGGGTACACGGAAATCGCGTACGATTGGCCTGGGCATAAACCACCATGCTTTGCGCGATGCTTCGTATATTGGCGGCACATACGCTCCGGTTCGCCAGCTCCTTGGCGCGTCCCAGCGCCGGCAGCAAAATGGCGATCAGCAGCGCGATGATGCTGATAACCACCAGCAGTTCGATGAGGGTAAACCCCGTGCGCCTGGCTCGAGAATGAAAACCACCCATATCGGATTCTCCTGTCTGTGGGCTTATGCCTGATAAAAATAAGCCGCAACTTCTGGTCCGGTCCCGATACATCGGGAAAACCGGCATCGCCGTCCGCGGCGATGCCGATGTCAAACTCGTGTTAAGCATTCCGACGTTTTCGGCTCATCATCAGCAGGCCGAGGGCCGCACAGAGTGTCAACGATCCCAGCGCTGCGGGTTCGGGAACCGCCGATGCCGATCCGCTGACGGCGAAAATCTCCGTGATCTTCGCGGCCGAGCCGGTAGAGACGGAAGAGGCGAGGTCGAATGTAAGCGAATCCAGCGCGCCATAGCCGGAGGCGTCCACAAAACTGCCGCCGTTGATGCCGAGATGGGAAATATTCAGCACGGTTTCATACATCCCGGGATTGCTCGGCAGGCCGTTGACGCTCTTCGATGATATGGCGTTGGTAATGTTGATTCGTCCCAGTCCGTTCAAGGCCAGGCCGAAAGGATTGCCATCGGGTGTGGTACTGTCGATATTGCCGCTGTACCAGTCCAGGGCGGCATAGTCGGTGGTAACGCTCTGGCCGTTGGCGAAATTAAGGGTCACCGCGCCGACACTGTCGTGGGCCGCTCCAGCACCCATGGCCAATATGGCCAGTGTTGAAAAGGCCGTGGGATTCGCCAGCGTCATGGTTCCGGAGGTGACTGCGGAAGTCAGTCGTAATACGTTGTTGGTATTGGTGTAATGCTGGAACTGGAATGTTGTGACGCCATCGCCGTTGCTGAGAAACTCATGCGAAGTGGGAAGGCCACCCTGCACCGCGCTGCCGGCCACCGAAAGGCCCGCCTCGTAAAATGCATTATTGCTCACGCCGGCGGGCGTGGCAATGCTGGTTGATACAGTGGTGCCTGTCGGCAACGAAGCGGAATTTTCAACCACAACATCGGCATTAAAACTTCCCGCCGTTAAGGCAATCGGAGCGCGTGCCACGCTTACAAATGCGGGTGCCGGTGCCGGCGGCGTGTAACCCGTGGGC
>JAJZCT010000121.1 GCA_021828925.1 Planctomycetota bacterium | reverse complement strand
TTGCGCGTACTGATAAGCCCCCACCGGATCACCACCGGATCGAAGCCTTTGGCCATGAGATCACGAATGGTAAAAAAATTCCCCTTGGACTTGGACATTTTTTCGCCATTGACCATCAAATGGCGCGTATGCATCCAATATTTCACAAACGGCTTTCCTGTAGCCCCTTCCGACTGGGCAATTTCGCATTCATGGTGCGGATGAATATTGTCTTCACCGCCGGTGTGCAGATCAAACGACGGCCCGAGCGCACGCATTGACATGGAGCTGCATTCAATATGCCAGCCGGGATATCCGTCGCCCCAGGGGCTGGGCCATCGCATGAGGTGATGTGTATCGGGCTTCCAGAGGAAAAAATCCGCAGGGTGCTTCTTGGCGGCCTGCTCATTGGTTCTGCCGCCAGCTCCGTGTGATAACTGTTCCAAAGAATTACCGGAAAGCTCACCATACGCCGGGAAGCTATGGACATCATAGTAAACCACGCCGTCGGTGCCGACATAGGCATGCCCGCGGTTGATTAACAACTGGATCATGTCAATAAATTCTGAAATATGCCGGGTGGGCCGGGGAATAATTTTCTCTTTTGATTCTTCGGTTGTGGCCGCGTCATAATCCGCTACTACGCCCAATCCCAGCAGACGGGCGTCGTGCAGAAATGCGTCTGCAAAATAATCCGCCACAGCAAAGGGATCATTGGGGTTTTCAATCAAGGCTTTCCCCGCTTTTTTGTTTTCCTTCATTTTCTCCACTGCCACTTCCAGCTTATCGCGGCCCGCCCCGTCGGCGAGTTGGTCGTCGGTCATGTGGCCGACATCAGTCATGTTCATCACATGGGTTACCTGTGCGCCGCGTAATTCAAGATAGCGTCGCAGCACGTCGGAAAATAAAAAGGCGCGAAAATTGCCGATGTGCGCGTAGTCGTACACCGTGGGGCCGCAACTATAAATGCCGATCTGGCTGCCGGAAATTGGGTCTGCCGAGTCGGGGCCGGGATGCAGGGGAATAAAATCTTCAAGCCGATGATGCAAGGTGTTGTATAAGCGAGTGGGCATAGAGTTGAAACGTTCCTTTCGCCGATAAAAGCGTAATCCTACAAGGCATTCTATGCGGTTGTGATGAATTTAGAAAATCCATTCATCACCCGGGAGCCTATCTGAGCAATCCAATGGGCGAGATGACCGTGCATTCCGCTCAAACAGCCATTTCAACGGGCCCCAGGCACATGGTAGTGCGGACGATCGGCGGCTTTCAAGGCCCGTGCCAGGAGTTTATACGCCGATTTATGATTGGGGCTTAAGGCAATAACTGTGCGAAACTGCTTAGCGGCCTGATTGGGATGGCCATGATTCAACAGATCAACGCCATAAAAATAATGCGCCTGGGCCAGTTGCGGATTAAGCTCCAACGCCTGCCGGTAGAGCGTGATGGCCTGCCGCCAATGTCCGGATTTGTCCAGTAGAACCGCCAAATTATATCGCGCATCGACGTTGTGCGGATTCCAGGCAATGGCGTCACGGTACGCCTTGTCGGCAAGGGAGGTATTACCCAAATGGCTTTGCGTCACGCCATACGCCAGATACAGTCTGCTCGAACCGGGCATCAACGCGATCCCCCGTTGCAAGTCTTTACCTGCCATAGTCCAGTTTCCCTGCTGCTCATAGCAATAAGCCAATTTGACAATTGCCTTGGCCTGATAAGAATCCACCATGAGGGACGCCCGCAGATAGGGCATGGCCGATTTAACGTCATGCATTTTCTCCAAATACAGCGACCCCAACAGATAATTGGCCAGTGGATCTTTGCCGCCTGTCAATTTCAGGGCGGTCTGACAATTGGCCACTTCCTGTTTGAAGTGTCCGTGGGCTTTGTCATGCAGGGCTAGCGTTTCATACGCCTTAAAGCACTGTTTATCATATTTCAGTTCATGCACCCATATTTCAACGGGTGGAATATAATTCAGACATTGGGAATAGCTCACCGCGCCCAGCACCAGCAGCACGACCGCGGAGACTCCAACGGCCAGTGTGTTCTTATAACCGATGACTGCAGCCTGTGATGCTGCCGACTGCGTGATGCCCGGATCCCCAGTTGTTCCAACCGATTGCAGACGCTCTAAAGCCAGCACCCCCACCTGTGTCGCCAGCACAATTAAACTGATACAACCCAGATAAAAATAATGATCGGCCACAAAGGTGATACTCATGCCGGCAAAAGTAACAAATCCCAGGGACGGCGAAATCATGATGGCGTAAATGGCAACGGCCGCGAACAATCCGCGCCCCCATCGCTTTTGTACAGCAAAACAGGCCGCCGCCACCAGCGCGGCAGAGACAGGATACAAAATATCCACGGTGGTAAAGCCATGCACATGCCAACGCGGATAGACCATTAAAAGTGGGTGTGGCCAGAACAGTTTTCCGACGTAAAACCAAATATCCTTGCCCGCAATGACCAGATGTTGGAAGACTGAAAAATGATACGCCTTGCCATTTGCCCCGGCCCCGTAGCGCTCCCGCCAAGCCGCCATCCATCCCGCGCCCGCGGTCATGATAAATAGTGGCACGCTGGCCAGAAAATGCTTAAGCGTAACGCGACCGAGTTTCCACCAGGTCAATACCAGTATTGCCGCCGGCAGCGCGCAGACAAACGTTTTTGCACACACCGCCAGAAAATAAAATATTACTGTCAGAGCATAGAATTTCCAGTGATAGACCGGTTGGGCAGATTCTAATACATCATCGGGACGGTCCAGACCGGCAAAGCGTATCCAGGCCCACGCCGCGGCGAGCACAGCTATTCCGGAAATAAGATTCTTCTGCTCCACCACCCACGCGACAGATACGACAACCACCGGATTGATCGCAAAAATCGCCGCCGCCAACCAAGCCGCTCGCATACGCAACCGCAACAGAATTCGCCATAATATCAGCGCACAAAGGACCTGCAAGAGCAGACTCACGACGTGATACCCGAAAGCATTAGCGCCCCAGATCTGATATTGCAAAAAATAGGCCGTTACCGATAAAGGGTAATATTGCAGAAAGGTCATCGGATTAAACCAGATCACCGCCAGATCCCGCCAATGATGCATGGTCGGATTATTTAAAATCCAGTAACCATCATCCCAGATGAACCCGGCGGCCTGTAATGGATAGTAAACCACCAGACATAAAACCAGCATTCCCAACGCCGGAAAAATTGCGATCCCGGTACATTTCGACCGTCTCCCGACCGGCCCGGCAACCGATTGGGAATCACCATTCTGCAATTTCAGTTCCGGGTCATTGTCCTCCGGTTGAATCTTTGATGGTTGCAAATCTTCCGCCATGGCACACAATCTAACCCCAATAGCGCGAAATTTCATCCCCACCCAAAACATTCCCCAAAACCCGACACCAATTTCAAACAGACGCCCCGTAGCTCAATGCGGCAGCGTTGAGTTCGTGGCGGAATTGCAATTTAGTGCCACGATACACCGCACAGCGCCGCGAGTGGCCCTTCTAATGGATGGTTTTGATGTGGGAGTACTAGGAGCCTGTGACAACAGGGCCACCACTACGGCAGGCTCCGCATGCGCACCGGAGAACCCCAGCAGTGCAACCACGCTAAAGGATAAGAGTATCCGCATGTGAAGTGTCAAGGAACCTCTCTTACTGCCGGACCTTTGCGCGGTAGTAGAAGCGGAACGGCGGAGCGCAATCGCCGTTCAGGTAAAAATCGGTCCAGCGGCCATTTTGCCGTATGTTGTCGGCCCACTTGAAGTGAATTTCATTGGGCATAAAGCCGGCGATCCCCAGGGCGGTACGCGGAATCGCCATTTGCATTTCATTACCCTGGACATGGATTTTCGCCTGACCAACCGGATGCCAACGGTACTTTCCATTAACATTTTTTTCTATAACCGAGGTGTGCGATGTAACGACACGCCGATCAATAACATAATTATAGCCCATCCATTTCCTACCGCCCGGATGTGGAACATTCAGGAACAGCAGCATCCATGATTTATCCTGCCAAGAGGTCAGTGGTTTCCGGGTCTTTACCCAGAAATAGAGGTTCTTGAGATCATAAGTAAATTTACTGGCGACAATATCATTGCGGCCCGTATTATTAACATAGCGCCGACTTCCCCAGCCCGGCGAATCCCGATGCACGGCCAATCCGACATTATTAACAAACAGCGGACCGATGTTTTTCCACTGCGCAAACGAGCCATCTACAGCAATCGTGGAGGGATGCACAAATGGCAACGGATTAACGCCCTTATACCGGCGAATGTACGAGATCATCTGATAGTAATAATTATCGCCAAACCCTCCATACAAGCCGCCCTTGTCATCCCGCATCGGTTCGGCATCGCGGCTGTATTCGGGGCTGTATTCATCGATAAAAATGGGAGCACCCTTATTCACCCAGTGGCCCGCGAAATTTTGGCGGCCCGGTTCCGGCCAACAGCCGGCGGTCCATTCATTCCAACCTGTAATAAATACAAATGGCGGGTTGACTTTCAGCACGTGCCGCCACTGTTGAGAAAAACAGACTCCAAGGCCCGGGTGCTGTTCATCAAGGGGCGGTTCATGGCCGTTGACATAGCTTCGCCCTGTCGTGTTATTGGCCCAGCCGGCAACAGACGCGGGCATTTCCTCGGGGATATGTGGATTGATATGCCAGGCATACAACCATGGATTGGCTGAAACATTATCCCAACCCCATTTATCTTTCCCCCCGGTCCAGGCCCAGCAATAACGCATCGTAAAAAATTTTCGCAGCTTGGCGGGGATCGCTCTATTTTCAGCCTTATAAAGCATCAGTGGCTTACCATCCCAGTAAAACCAAAGCTTTTTGGCCAGGCCGCTTTCATAAATTTTTTTGTAATCCGTGTTCCATGCCCCATGGCCCGCGAAACAGGTAAAATCCGGCACCGGGTTGCCCAGAGATTTCATGCGTAGCCAGGTTTTAAAAAGCGATTTCTGAACGCTCTTGAAATAGGTTGGCCCGTTGGTGTTATCGAAAATCACAGTGTTGATTCCCGCGTCGCCCAGCATGGCGGCATGTTCACGCAATACAAACGGATCGGAACTGATGTAAAACCCGAACAGTGGCTTGCCCCACCAGTGCAGGGAATGAAGCGGGCCAATAATCGCGTTAGGATTCCTCGCCAAAATCGCGGCATTGTTGAGAATTTTATGTCCCGGCTCATTGTTGGCCGTAAAATAAAATATTCCGACTGTTTTGTTCGGCTTAGGCGATCCCACATCACGATTATCCGGCAACACCCGGCCCAAGGCATCGACCGCGCCCCAAGTGTCCGGCCCGGCTATCGGCACAGCAACCTGCCGAGCCGGTGCCAATTGTGCGCCCGCCGGATGCACCGGAACGAATAAAAGACACGCACCAAGTACCTCCGCCGCAACAAACATTGTTTCCAGCCAAGGGTACCGGAAAGCCTTATGGCCCATTATCCTGTACTCCGTCGGTTAGGGCTTATCCGTTAACACGGATCGGAATCTGTAATTCCCCGATTCCAGCATATAAACGGCTCGGCCGTTGACATACGCCACGAATTTAATCCAAGGCTTATTGCTGATCTTGTGGCCATTAAGCGTGACGGTGTTGGCGGCGGCGGCGGGAACTTCCACGGTGGCGAAGCTATTGGCCGGGACCCGCACCTGCCAATGGAAGATGCCGTTGGGTTTGATTTTCCAGTTGCTGACAATTTTGCCGTAAGGGGAACGATGCCAGGTATTGACGTATGTCAATCCGTTTAAAAAGTGAGGCTTCATCATAATGTGCTCGAAGCCGGGGGTGCGGGGGTCGCTTTGAATGCCGCCGACATATTGAAACAGCCACGTGAGCATGTCTCCGATGAACATGACATGATCCTGTGAATTCATTGCGGGATTGGCGGTATTGCCATTCCAGAGTTCCCAGATGGTTGTGGCACCATGTTTAACCATATAGCCCCAGCCAGGATACGTGGTCTGATTAAGCATTTTCCAAGCCAGGTTGGCCTGCCCATAGCGGGCCATGACATTAAATATCCATTGCATGCCGATAACGCCGACACCGACGTGATCATTCTGCCGTTCATGCATACGCCATAGCAGACGCTTCATAACACGCGAGCGGCGGCTTTGCGGCACAATCCCCGCAGCCAGCGGTAACACGCAGGCGGTATCCGAGCCATTGCCGTAGTAGCCGCCCTTGGCATTCCATAAATGCTTATTAAAGCCCACATAAAGTGTATGCGCTTCCGCCAACCAATGCCTTTGTCCTGCGGGTTTATGCAGCACTTTGGCATACATGGCCATAAGTTGCAGGTCTTTGTACAGGGTTGCCGTAGCCAGCAGTGGGCCCGGAGTGGCGCGGTTCGGGTCTCTGGAGTGAATATTGTGTGGCGAGCGCGGCGGAGAACACCAGTCGCCATAGGTATCTTGCTTACTGATTCCATCGTGTACCTTGGCCAACTGGTAATTAATCCATTTGCTCATCGCGGCATAGTGATCGCGAATGGGAGAAATTTGTCCATATTGCAGATATAAGGTGCCCGGCAGATAGATAAACGTACTGGGCCACGTAACATCTTTGGTATAGACGGACCAGTAAGGGGGATTTACATCGGAGACATCGCCGCTGGGGCGTTGAGCATCCTGCATGTCCCAAAGCCATTTGTCATGGAACCGTTGGGTATTAAACAGGAACGATTCACTGCGTGACTCCATGCCGCGATCGCCCATCCAGCCCTGGCGTTCATCGCGTTGCGGGCAGTCGGTGGGAATGGAGCGATAATTGTTTTGGATGCCCCAATGGGCGTTATGAACAATTTGATTGACCAATTTATCTGAACAGGCGAATCCGCCAATGACGGGTAATGCGTCATGAACTTCCTGCCCTTCAAGCGTGGCCAACGTCGGTGTGCCGGGATAGCCGGTAAGCTCTACAAAGCGAAATCCGTGATACGTAAATATGGGATGCCAGGTGATCGCACCTTTACCATTTAGAATAACAGTGTCGGTCTGCTTGGCGCTTCGCAGGTTGGCCACATACAGATGAATTCGGCCTTTCCCGGCGGTATTTAAATCCACGGTTTGTTGGCCATTACGCACGAGGCTTTCTCCGTGCCGCAACACCACCTTGGATCCGGCCGGGCCGTTGGGAATATGAATTTGGCACCAGCCAACCATGTTTTGGCCCAAATCAAACATCCACTTGCCGGGGGCAATTTCTGCAATTTTAACGGGATGAAGGATCTGCGTGACACGGATCGGCTGTTGAAATTCCGCCACCAGCCGACCGCCGGGGGAATGCACGGGAATTGCGGATTTCCAGCCTTTGGCCGCAAAGCCAATCTGATTCCAGCCCGGCATACGCATGGCGACGTTATACGTTTCGCCGTTGTATTCATTGTTCATGCGAATAGGACCCCTATCGGTCATTTTCCAGTGCGTGTTGCTGGTAATAATAGCTGTAGTGCCATCTTGATAGGTGATGTGCAGCATGAGTTTCATGCGTGGGGAAATATGGATCGTATACGGAGCGACACCGCCCATACCATACATCCGGCCGTCACCGAGAATAACGCCCAAGGCATTGTTTCCCTGTCGCAGCAGTTTTGTGACATTGCGGGCGACGTAATAACATCGTTTCGGATACCAGCTTAAAGCCGGGGAAAGTTGCGTATCGCTGGTGCGTTTCCCATTAATATACATGCGTCCCAAACCCAGTCCGCTGAAATAAGCCACGGCACGTTTCACGGGTTTGGACACATTGAATTGATCGCGCAGATAAATCGCGGGTAAAGGATGTTTGATGCCCATTTTTGGAGCCGGCTTCCAGCCGATCCATTTTGCACCGTGCCATTGACTGGCCGCTAATAATCCCTCCTGCCACTGCGCGGTTTGGCTCCAATGACTGGCTTGACCGGCCTGATTCCAAACCCGTACCTTCCAGAAGCAGCGTTCGCGCGATTTGAGCGCCTCACCGGCATAACGAATGTTGATGGATTGCCCTGACATGACTTTGCCGGAATTCCAGATATCGCCGCGGTTCCGCGATAGACGATGGGGCGACGATGCCACGAGAATTTCATAAGCACTTTGGAACTGCCCGCGACCTTTCCACGGCAATACCCAGCCCAGGCGAGGATGGACGGAATTAATAGCCAACGGATTCTCACGTAGCTGCGTCTGCAGATGCGTTGGTGCCGCTGTGGCATCCAACTGCCCCGCAGTGCCGCCATGCATCGCACACCCCCCGATTGCCAGCGCCGTCAGCGCTACCGCGCCCAAGGCGACACGTTGACAAGTCGCGGAACTAATTTTCAAGAGACCTGGAGTGGAAAATCCATTCATTTTTTTCTCCAACAAAAAAACTGCGTGAAGCACGCGTCCTGTTGAACCAACAACCGGTAAGATAGCGGCTATCGCGGTATTCAACAATCAAACCGGGAATTTTTTATCAAGAACCTTTCCGAGGCCA
>JAJZCT010000120.1 GCA_021828925.1 Planctomycetota bacterium | reverse complement strand
CCGGGGCTCCCGGCGGCGTAATGGCGAAGCGTCAGGCAGTTCCCGAAATCCCGATACTCCGAAATTTACAACGGAGCCTCCGCGTGCCTCTTCCGACCTCTTTGTGAAATCAAAACCTTCAATCACATCCGGGGAGATGGACCCATCTGAATCCGGAACCCCGCATTGCGAAAAAGTGTCATTCCACGCGACCATAAGAAGCTTTCCGAAAAGCCGATTGATTCAGTGCTTGCATTGTATGGCGCACGGGGCCTCCTGCAAAGCAAAATCCGCGTTTTGTTTCTGTTTGATTTGTCGCGTCCGGCTACGCCGCGCGAAAACCCCACCCACTAAGCACCTCGCCCCGCGGTGCACCACGATCCGCGGCGACTGCTCCAATCCGAATCCCTTGTTGGCCGCGATTAATTGCAGCGACGGTGCTGGTGCTGGTGATGGTTACCTGGTGTGTTCGCGCACATCAGCGGCGATTCCGTTCAGGCAATTCATCCCCGGAGCGCGGCATTTCGCCGCCGCGCCGCTTCATAATACGGTCAAAGGCTTTAAAGTCCGCGCGAGCCTTACGGTCGTTAAAGAATCGTGCGGTCTCAAAGGCCGAGACTTTCTCCGCCACCGCTGTGACCACAAATTGGTTAATACTGGTGTGGTCCTCGAGGCTCAACCGCGTAACGGCCTTCTTCAACGACGCTGGCAATCTCAGAGGGTAGGTACTTGCTTGTTTCATGATAGGATCCTTTCAATCGCTTCCCTCGGAAGCAGTAACTCAATTGCGAACCGGGCCGCTGTATCCCCAAAATCCCGCCGATTGAACGTCACCAGCGCGTCAGCAGCGCCGTTCACTGCGGCTTCAAGAACCATCTCATCACCCGGATCGCGAAGCTGCGGCCGCCAGAGAAAGTGCGTCTTTACGGGCTCGACCATAGCAATAACCGCGGACAAGAATATGTCAGCCTCCCGGTCCGCAAGCCCGGAGGCCCGGAGATGCTCGGATTGGCGGCACACGGCCTCGTATTCCAAGGCTAAGGGCACGCTTGCAGCTAATATAATGCGGCCAGACCGCGCCGCCCGCAGGATCGCCGCTGAGGCCCCCCGCGGGCTGCGCATGGCGGCAACCACCACATCTGTGTCGAGCACAAGTTTCACATCTTCGATGATATCATATCGTCGGTGATATGGCAAAGTGCCGCAAAGGCAAAGGGGGCGTCGCGGTCGAGTTGTTCATTTAACGCGGCCATGTCGCCATCCGAATAATAGCCCGATCAAATCTGGCCAGCGTATTCCACCAGAGTTCGCCCTACCGCAAAACCTCCCCCGACCTTTCCGGGCCAAGGGCGATGGCGGTTCCGCTTGCCCTCGCTTCCCATGTTGCGTGCCGGTCGTTCCAGTTTTGCGACATCGAGGCCGTGGCAAAAATCAGACCACGCGGATGTCGGATCCTTTATTTCAGGGAATTATCTGCTTCCCGGCACCCCGGGATTCGTTGATCGTTGTACTATGGTAGGCGCCCGCCCCAATACCCAAGCCACAGCCACCCGCACCGGAACAGACTCAAAGCACCCGATTTTTACGAAGAGGTGGAGGAGGAACGCAGAGGACGGGTGAAGGGAAAAAAAGCTCTGTGAACGTGCGAAACGCCAAACCAATATCGCAGGTGTCCCACAACAGTACCGCACCGTGCCACGATCTTGCATTCGTGCGTTCCCGTATTCGCGCTATCCGCTTAGAGCGTTTACCCCGTGCGCGCCGGGGCGGTCCACCCCATCACACCCCAAAAAAGCCAGTCCAACTCATCGTCGCAGTTCCCTGCCGCACCCGTAAATCACATTGTCCGTGGCTCCCCGGCTTGCCCGGATTCGTTGCCAACGGTTCTCGCCCCGGTAGCCGTGTCATTCATGATGTTGTCACTTCGCAGTGCGCCGGTACAACAGGTACAGCTTGCTGATCTCTAATGTGTTACCGCCCCTGGTTCTGCCGTTGTTCATGCCCACGGATATAAATGTCATCCCAGTCAGATTGTGCAGTTGCGCGGGGTTGTGTCCCATCGGATTCAGATGTGCCAGCGGAATCAGCACCGTCTGCCATTTTCCATTGGCAGTGATAATCGGAGATGAAAGCGTGCAGTAGGCGGGGCTGCCGGTATTACGGAAAAGCATCAGCCGAACCTTCGCAGGTTTGGCCACACGCGCCCGCAGAAGCACCGCCGCTACCCGTTTGGCTTGCATATCGCCGGGCAACGGGAATTGCGGATACGCCCATCCGCCATCCGCGGCAAACTTCAATCCCCAACCGCCCGTTTCCGGCACAAAGAACGAACTGGTTCCGTTGGCGTTTTTTCGCCAAAGCGCCAGTTGACCGATCTTCAAGCGTACATGTTGCGGGTACCGGTCCAGAAATTGTGCAATTGTTCCCTTTAATCGAATGGCGATTGCCAGCGGGCTTATCGCCGGTGCCTTTCCGGTCGCGGACAACTCTTGTCCCGATATAACCAGATAATGGTATTGCATGATGCTCAGGTGGGCTTTTCGAGGAAGATTTCGAACCGCCCATTGAACCAGGGCATGACCATCGGCTGGTATTTGCCGCTGGATATCCGGGGCGAAACGGTCGCGACCATTTGCCTGGTGGCTCCGCAGCGCCAGTTTCACCATCATATTGCGATTGGCCAAGTTCCAGACGCGCACAGCAATAGTGCTTGCCGGAGCAGCCGGAAGTATGTAGCCATGTTTATTCCAACTGCAGTCCCGATCATCAAATTGCAGGATGATCGGTGAATGAGGCTGCGGCCGTGGCGGGGGGCGGTGGGAAATTGCGTATAGCCGCGCAGCCTCGGTGGTGGTCTGAATCTTGCCGGTAAAGGCGTTGACCGGACCTCGCAGGTAAACCAGACCGTCGGGAATGGGTATTGAACCGTTGGCATGACGGTGCAGGATCCGGCCATCGATGCCGCGGATGCTTATATCAGACTGCGAAAAGGAAAACGCCGCACTGCGGTTCGCTTTTCCGGTATAAATAACCGCGGTACGTTCATTACCCCGCGCAAATACCGGTGCCAAACGCACAGCGCGATCCGAGATTTTCAGATTTCCCACATACGACCAGCCGGAGAGTTCGGCCACACCATTCACATACGCAGCCATGCTCCGCAGGGGCGTGTACTGCTTTCCCATCATGCCAAAATTGTTAAACTTTGCGTCATGCTCCGTATAAAACGGGTAGACAAACGCAAAATAGCGGGTAATGCCGCAGGCGCGGGCTTCAACCGCCTTCATGGTAATCCAAAGTGCGGAGACCATATCCGGCTCGCGGCGGGGGCGGGCGGTACCCGCTGGCCAGGGCTTGCCGCTTTCCGTGATCCACAGCGGCATCGATTCCTTGCCAAAAGCCTTGAGCCACCGGCGGTAGTTTTCCACGGTACGCGGTAAAGCAACGGGGGAAGCGTAATTGTGAAAGCTTATGGCGTGGACCTGATCCAGCAACCCATTCATGGCGCAACTGCGTTGGAACCCTCCGGACAGATATTGCGCAAAAACGCCTCCGATCAATGGAACATGAATATCGGCCCGTTGAAAGCAGTAGGCGATCGCTTTGACTGTGGGAAGCAGTTGGTCCGCCGGGCGACTTTTCATATCCGGCTCGTTCCACATTTCCAACGCACCCCAGTCCGTATGGAAATAGCTGCCGATAACTTTCCAGCTTCGTGCTGTCTGTACCAGGTTCACCGGGTACGGTCCCGAATTGCGTTGTCGGATCCAACCTGGAGCGACAGCCAGCATCTGCAGCATCCGCACACCATTATGAAAATAATCTTGAGCCAGTTGGTCATATTGGCATTGGTTGTTCCAGGCAAATCGTCCCGGTGCCGGATTGATCTGCCCCCATCTTAAGCGCTCGCGCGACAGGCCGATGCCGCTGCGCCGCAAAATTCTGATCATCCCCTGGCGCACGGATTGGCGCGTGGCCGGATGATTCACCAGCCAGGCCATGGCACTGTCGATGGAGAAATACTTCCCCGCCCGGCCGTGATGTGCCGCGATTGATACCACGCCAAACTTCTGCCCGCATGCCGGAAAATCAACCTCGTAAAATCCCCGTGGCAGGCGTACCGGTACCTTGATTGCATGATCCCGGCCGGTGATCGTTGCGGTCCCGGTCGTGACCAGATGTCCCCAATAATCGGTGATCTTCCATCGCAGTGTGTGCGGACTTCCGGCCCCGCCCGCTTTCCAGGTCAGTACGGCCGGTTGATTGGGTGTAACAAAGAACCCCGTGAGGCCATCAACCTGCAATGTAAGCTTTGGCTCCCTCGCGGCAAGTGCCGCAACGCTTGGCGTCATGAGGCCGTTGATGGATAGTACCGCTATTGCAATCAATATCACCCGGCTCAGGGCCGCCAAAGGAAAGAAATGACGCATCAGATATATCCTCACAAGTGCCAATGTATTGTGTGTTGCGCCGGACCATTGTTTGCTGCACGGCAAGCGTTGAGAAGTTGCGCTGCAGGGTCGAACGAAAGGTTGCACACATGCGGAACCCATGGGGGTGATTATAGCGACCGGCGGCTGCCATGCGGAGCCGGAGTTACAGTTCTGCCCACAAATGGAAACTGTCGGGTAAAGGCGTGGCCGCCAAAAGAAAAGCGTTTGAAAAAACTTCAGAGCCATTTACCTCATCGTGGCCCAGTATCGTCGCAGGTGCGGAATTTCCGGAATTCAACCTTCGGTCCGCCGCGTTTCATGGTGTCAGCAGTCCGCGTCAGCCAATACTGTTCTTTCCAAGACAAGGGCGTAAACATCGGGCGTATTGCCGGCGCTGATGTGGAGCGGTGCCTGTGGCCTGATAAAGACTGTAAGAGGAACACAAAAATGAAATTGAGACCGAGTCTCAATTGACATGGTGCTTTTATATCCCTAACATAATTCAGAGAATGTTGCTGGACTTTCGCGGGCAATTAAATGGAATTTGCCTGTTTTTAGGGGTTTTAACCATGCCGACAGACGAAGGCGCGATAGAAACACTGGCCAATCAGGAATATAAATGGGGCTTCGTTACGGATATTGAAGCCGACGCCCTGCCGAAAGGCCTTAATGAGGACATCATCCGGGCCATTTCCAAGCGGAAACACGAACCGGAATTTATGACTGAATGGCGGCTCAAGGCATATCGCCATTGGCTCACGATGACCGAACCCCAGTGGCCCAACGTGAAATATCCAGAAATTGATTTTCAGGACATTATTTATTACTCGGCTCCCAAGCCCAAAAAGCAGCTTAAAAGTCTCGATGAAGTTGACCCGGAACTGCTGCGCACGTATGAAAAGCTCGGTGTGCCGCTGGAAGAGCAGAAAATTTTTGCCGGCGTTGCGGTCGATGCGGTTTTTGATTCGGTATCAGTCGCCACGACATTCAAGGCCAAGCTTGCGGAAATGGGGGTTATTTTCTGTTCATTTTCCGAAGCGGTACAGGAACATCCGGAACTGGTCCGCAAATATCTCGGTTCGGTGGTGCCATATTCGGATAATTTTTATGCCACGCTGAATTCCGCGGTGTTCAGTGACGGCTCATTTTGTTATGTGCCCAAGGGCGTGCGATGTCCGATGGAGTTGTCCACCTATTTTCGGATCAATGCCAAGAATACCGGACAGTTTGAACGCACGCTGATCATTGCCGACGAAGGCGCGTATGTCAGTTACCTCGAAGGCTGTACCGCTCCGATGCGGGATGAAAATCAACTGCATGCGGCGGTGGTGGAACTCGTAGCGCTCAAAGGCGCGCAGATTAAATATTCCACCGTGCAAAACTGGTACCCCGGAGATAAAGACGGCAAAGGCGGAATTTATAATTTCGTCACGAAACGCGGCAAATGCATGGACAACGCCCGCATTTCCTGGACGCAGGTGGAAACCGGCTCGGCGATTACCTGGAAATATCCCAGTGTGATTCTGCAGGGCGACAATTCCATCGGCGAGTTTTATTCCGTTGCTCTGACCAATCACCGGCAGCAGGCTGATACCGGTACGAAGATGATTCACATCGGGAAAAATACCCGCAGCACCGTGGTCTCCAAGGGAATTTCCGCGGGCAAGGGGCAGAATACCTACCGCGGCCTGATCAAGATTCTGAAAAACGCCTCCAACGCCCGCAACTACACCCAGTGCGATTCACTGCTGCTGGGAGATAAATGCGGTGCCCACACCTTCCCCTATATTGAAGTGCGCAACACCAGTTCCAAAGCCGAGCATGAAGCATCCACTTCTAAAATCGGTGAGGATCAGTTGTTTTACTGCAAGCAGCGCGGCATTTCTCTGGAAGATGCGGTGAACATGATTATCAACGGCTTCTGCAAAGAAGTGTTCCGCGAACTGCCGATGGAATTTGCCGTTGAAGCGCAAAAATTGCTGGGTGTGAGCCTGGAAGGCAGCGTCGGATAGGCCGGGACGGCGTTCCCGGGTTCGTACCGTGGCCCGCAACTGAAACTCCTGATTGCATTTGGAAAGGAAGCAGACTTTATGGCATTGGTTGAAATTAACAATTTACAGGCCTCTGTGGATGGCAAACAGATACTCAAGGGAATTGATTTAACGATTAATCCCGGTGAAGTTCACGCCATCATGGGGCCTAATGGTTCTGGAAAAAGCACGCTGTCTTCCGTGCTGGCCGGACGTGAAACCTATACGGTTACCGGTGGCAGTGTAACATTTGACGGCAAAGATTTACTGGATTTGTCGCCGGAGGAGCGGGCCTGTGAGGGGCTGTTCATGGCGTTCCAGTATCCGGTGGAAATTCCGGGCGTAACGACCAGCTATTTTCTCAAGGCGGCGGTTAACGCGATCCGCAAACATCACGGCGAGCCGGAACTCGACGCGATGGATTTTCTCAAAATGGTCAAAGAAAAAATGGCCCTGCTGGAAATGGATAAATCATTTTTGAATCGCTCGGTTAATGAGGGGTTCTCAGGTGGTGAAAAGAAACGCAATGAGATTTTTCAAATGGCGGTATTGAATCCTAAATTCGCCATTCTCGATGAAACCGATTCCGGCCTGGATATCGACGCGTTGAAAATTGTCGCCAACGGCGTCAATGCGCTGCGTGGCCCAACACGGGCCATTCTGGTCGTTACCCACTATCAGCGATTGCTGGACTACATTGTGCCGGATTTTGTGCATGTATTGTGCGATGGAAAAATCGTGAAATCCGGCGACAAACATCTGGCGTTGGAATTGGAGAAACGCGGCTACGCATGGCTGGATAATGCCGGTGCCGCCGCCTGAAAATCATGGAATAAGCCATTCCCGGAGAAATTATGATTGCAACAACTACCAGTCCTGCCAAGCCTGAGACTGTCTCTGCCATGGGACCGGATTTTGGTGCCTCATGGCTGCGTCAGCGGCGCTCGGAAGCCGCGGAAATATTCGACCAGATCGGTTTGCCGCCGGTAACACATGAAGATTGGCGGCTTACCAATTCGGCGCAAATTGCCAAGGTTCCTTTCACAGCTCCCGGTGAAGGTTCCGCACTAAACGCGCAAGCTCTTGACGGACTGTGTCTTAAGAAGCTCGGTGCCCGGCAGATGGTCTTTGTAAATGGAAAATTCTCCCCGGAATTATCCAGCCATGACGGACGTGCTGAAGTTCTGACGATCCGGCAGGCCATGGAAAAGCATGGTGATCGTGTGGAGCGCTTTCTGGGGCGTGAAATGCCCGCCCAGGCCAATGGCTTTTCGGCCATGAACCTGGCCGGTTTTGAAGATGGCGCGTTTATTTATCTGCCCCCGGATCAGGGGGAAACGGGCCTGGTGCATCTGCTGTGGCTCACCACGGATCATAATAAGCCGGTGGTGGTACACCCCCGAAACCTTCTGATTATCGGCTCGAACAACCAGATCACCATTGTCCAGACCTACGCCAGTTTTTCTTCTCATCCCACTTTGTGCAATACGACGCTGGAAATGGTGGTCGGCAAGGGGGCAAAAGTTGAATTAATCAAATTGCAGCGGGAAAGCCAATCCGCGTTTCATGTGGCCAATGATGCCATTCATGTGCATGAACACGCCGCCGTGCAGGCGCTGGTGGTTAATACCGGCGGCCATCTGGTGCGCAACAACGTGACGGTGCATCTCGCGGAACCATTTGCCGAGGCCACGCTCAATGGGCTGACGCTGGCCACCGGCAGGCAGCATGTCGATAATCACACCATGCTGGATCATGCGCGGGAAAACTGCCCCAGCCATGAACTGTATAAAAATCTGCTTGGTGGACATGCCAGCGCGGTATTTCGGGGTAAAATACTGGTGCGGCCCGATGCGCAAAAAACCGACTCCAAGCAGACCAGCAAAACCATTCTGCTTTCCGATGATGCGGTGATGAATTCCCAGCCGCAACTTGAAATTTACGCCGATGACGTAAAATGCACGCATGGTTCCACCACCGGTCCGCTGGATGATGAGCAACTGTTTTATCTGCGGTCGCGCGGCATTTCCGCCGCGGATGCCGGGGCAT
>JAJZCT010000119.1 GCA_021828925.1 Planctomycetota bacterium | reverse complement strand
TGGTTATTGCCCTGTCCGCTGGGGTGCCGGTGTTTGCCGTGGGCAGTTTAATTATTACCATTGATTCACCGATGTATTTGTGTTGGGCGTGGGCGTGCGCATGCCTGTGGCTGGCGGTGGAACCGCGGTATGGTGAAAGTGGAATACTTTTGCCGCAGCAGCCCAACCGCGCCGGTATTGGTTGGCTGTATTTGGCGGGTCTGCTGGTGGGGCTGGGAATTTTGTGCAAGCCGATCCTACTGCTGATTCCGCCCTCGGTGGCGATTGCGGCTTGGCGAAATACCTATCTGCGGCGGAAGCTGGCGACATGGCACAGCCTGGGGGCGGTCGTTCTGGCGCTGGCGATTCAAATTCCTACGCTAATATGGAATGCGCAACATCATTGGATTATGTTTCGTGCAATTGGAGGCGAAGGCGGATTACGGGGAGGAAAGGGTGTGTGGTGGCATTTAAGCCAGGCTCCACAGAATGTCGGCATGTTCATCCTGTCACAAGCCGGGATTTTCGCCGGTGTTTTGTTTGTGCTGCTGGTGCTGGCGTTCATTGAAGCGATTCGCGATGCCCGGAAAATAACAGACCCTGTTGCGCGGGCCGTGTGGGATTTTCTGATATGGATTACCCTGCCGATATTTATTTTGTACTTTCTTTTAAGTTTCTGGAGTAAGGTTGAACCGAATTGGCCCGCCGGCGGCTACTTTACCGGCATGATTCTTTTTGCCGGCGTGGCAACGCGCTGGTGGAATCAGCCGCTGCCCAAACGCAAGGCAGCGCGCCGCTGGATTATCGCTGGTATTGCCTGGGGATTTGCCCTGTTTGTGTTTGCGGAAAACGCGCAGTTGCTCTATCCCGTCATGGCTAAAATTAATCCCGCGGGCAAACATTTTCCCGCTAAGAAATTTGACCCGGCCTTTCGGCTCCACGCATTGAAAGCGCGGGGGAAAGCCATTGAAAAAATCCGCTTATCCATGTGGCATGGTCATGGCCCGCTGCCGATGGTATTGGATGATCGCTGGGATACTTCCAGTTCGTTGAGTTATTATTTGCCCGGGCATCCGTTCGTGTTTTGTCTGCAAACCGCGATGGGCGGCAAGCAGTGTCAATTTGATTTATGGCCTGGACCCAACCAGATCAATCCTCGCACGGGGAAGCTGCGTTATCTCGGGCGGGATGCGGTATTAACCGGATCTTTTTCACCACAGGTTTTCAACCGTCTGATTAAACCCGCCTTCGCCCATGTCAGCAAAATGTTTATCGTGCCGCTGTATTATTACGGCGTGGTGGTCAAACATCTGGATGTGTGGAAATGTTATGGATTCAAGGGTATGCCCGGCGTAATAAACCCTGTCGTACGGCACTGGAACGATAAGTAAGTGGATTTTCACGCCTTGGCGAGCTGCGCCATAATCTGGCGATAGGCTTCTTCAACGGCCTGGGGAATCACGCGAACCTGTCCCACGACGCTCATAAAATTAACGTCGCCATTCCAGCGGGGGACAACATGGGTGTGCACATGTCCCGGCACCCCGGCTCCCGCGCAGCGCCCGATGTTGATGCCGATATTAAATCCCTGCGGGTTCATCGCCTGGGTCAGCAGTTGCTGGCCCAGGACTGCAAGTTCCAGTACGTCTGCGCGCTCCTCGATGGTTAACTGGGGTAAATCCGGTGTGTGGCGGTATGGAGCCGCCAGAAGATGGCCATTAACATAGGGATAGCGATTCATCAGCAACATGCCGAATTGGCTGCGGCGGATGACAAAATTCGCGGCATCCTTTTCCGGGTGCCGGGCCAGATCGCATAAAAAGCATTCTAGGTTCGGCCCGGTGACGCTTTTAATATATTCCAGCCGCCACGGTGCCCAAAGCGTATCCGTCATAAAAATGCTCCAAATTTCCAGCCCGTTGCCAACGCATGTGGCCTTCCCGCAGGATCATGCTTTTGAAGCGGACTGCATGGCGTGTAGAATACCCATCTTTGTGTGAGTAGAAAACTCAATGAAAGGATCAATTACGATGGCTGGGGAAAAAAATGCTGTAACGGCCGCACCGGCGTGCGCCATTGTGATATTCGGTGCGACCGGCGATTTAACCGCTCGCAAGCTTCTGCCCGCGTTGTATAACCTCACGCGTGATGGGCTGTTGTCGAAATCCACCGTGGTCGTCGGCTTTGCCCGCCGCCCCAAGACCGATGAGGAATTCCGGGCGGAAATGCTGGAAGCTGTTAATAAATTTTCGCGCTGCAAACCGGTGGACCCGGAATTGTGGGCTAATTTGGCACCGCGGATTTTTTATCATCAGAGCACGTTTGAAAATGCTGACGGCTATCACGCTCTGGCCGATCGCCTGGCGGAAGTGGATAAAAAATTCAACACGGGTGGCCGCAGGTTGTATTATCTTTCCACCAGCCCAACTGAATTCGGGCAGATTGTCGAACGCCTGGGGGATGCCGGGCTGGGCAACATTGATCCATTTAACAGTCAGGCGTGGCGGCGGGCCATTGTGGAAAAACCGTTCGGACGGAACTTGGACACCGCGCGGGAACTTAACCATCACATCAATCGTGTATTTGATGAATCACAGGTTTATCGCATTGATCATTATCTAGGCAAGCAAACGGTGCAAAATCTGCTGGTATTCCGTTTTGCCAATGGCATTTTTGAACCCATCTGGAATCGGCGATATGTGGATCATGTTCAGATAACCGTGGGTGAAACGCTGGGGGTGGAAGGGCGCGGAGGATATTTTGAAAATGCCGGCACCATGCGGGATATGGTGCAAAACCATCTTATGCAGTTATTGACACTCATTGCCATGGAACCGCCCGTGGCCCTGGATGGGGACGCCATTCGTGATGAAAAAGTGCGGGTGCTCAAGTCCATTGAACCGTTTCATACTCCGCAGGAGGTGGCCATGCGCACGGTTCGTGGCCAATATACGCCCGGTTCCGTGGATGGTAAGCCGGTGATTGGGTACCTTCAGGAGCGCGGCGTAGCGCCGGACAGCCAGACAGAGACGTACGCCGCTGTTAAGTTGAATATTAACAATTGGCGATGGCATGGCGTTCCGTTTTATCTGCGCAGCGGAAAACATCTCAAGCGACAGGGGTCGGAAGTCAGCATTCATTTCAACAGCGCGCCGGGAATTCTATTTAACGCACCGGGCGGGAACCTGGCGCGAAATATTCTCACCTTGCGCATTCAGCCCAAGGAAGGCATTTCCCTGCTGATCAACGCCAAACGCCCCGGCACGGTGACCCGCATCGCCCCGGCCCACATGGATTTTGAATACAACGAAGCCTTCGGCAGCTATTCTCCGGAAGCTTATGAACGCTTGCTGCTGGATGCCATGCTCGGTGATTCCACATTGTTTATCCGCCGCGATGAAGTGGAAAGTGCCTGGAGCATTATTGACCGCATCGAAGATGCATGGGCCGCCGGGACGCCGCAGTTGGCCAAATATGAGCCTGGAACTTGGGGCCCGCAGGCCGCCAACGAATTATTAGCTCGTGACGGCCGGACGTGGGATTGGCTGGGATCGGATATTTCCCACTGACCTGCAAGCGTGCGAAATAATTTCGTTGAACCTGATTTTGCCTATGCTGACAAATCCGCCGGCTTCTCGGGCGGTGATGCTGCTGATAATTGCGCCGGACCAAAACAGGTGATCGCGGCTCCGCTCATTGCCGAATTCCCCCGTCCGGTCTGAAAAATTGTCGCTCCCCGCCATTCTCCGCTTGTCCCAATGCCGGGAATTGTTTAGGATAGTGTGCATCCTTGGGGGATGGTGTAACGGTAGCACAGCAGACTCTGAATCTGTTTGTCTAGGTTCGAATCCTAGTCCCCCAGTTTTCTGACCCATTTTGACTATGTGTGACAGTACCGGCCAGAGCGGGACAATCCCCGCTATTTGCAAGGGGTTGCTCGTTGTTGTGATCGGGACTGGCCGGGGCTGCCAAAGACTGGCTTTGACCCGCTGGGAATGCAAAGTGGCCCCGGAAATCGGCGTCATCGACCACCCGGAACCGAGGAAGCAACTGGAGCGCCGCCGCCGCGGAAAACTGCCCGGCGTCCGTGTAATGCTTCTGGGTCTGTTTGAAATCGGAATGCCGCATCAACTGTTGAGTCAGAGGAATCGTTACACCGCAGGTAACCAGCATCGTGGCAAAGGTCGCACGGAACGAATGGAAATCAAGCCGGCGGCCCAGATCATCACAGAAGCGCACCCCTGCCGCGGCAAGATCCGCTTTCAACACCGAAACGTCCGGCAGACCTCTGCGGCCGAACACCAGTGGGTCCGCAGCACGCGAGCGCAGCGAGGCCAACGCTGCTGCGGCATCGGGGTGAAGGTCGATGCGACTACGCTTTGCATTCTTGGCAATCGACGCACGCACCAGGACGTAAGACCCGCCATCCAACAAGAACACATCGTCCCAACGCAGCGCACCAAGTTCCTTACGGCGCAGGCCGGTCAATGCCGCGACCAAATACGGCACGGCCCGATCACCGCAAACGGACAGAAGCCGGCGCAACTCATCCGGCGTAAATGCACGGCGATAGTGCTCGGCCCGGGCAGTATCGACGCGCTCGATCTCGCCCAGCGGATCACCGCCCAATCGGCCACGCTTCACCAGCCACCGAACGAAATGGGCCAAATCCGCAAGGTAATCATTGCAGCTTTTAGGAGACAGACCGCATCCGGACCGCCAAGCGAGAAACCCGGATGATGACAAATCAGATAGCATCACCCATGAGCAACCAAGAAACAACTTGCCCAACCGCCACCCAACGCATCGAACGTACATCGAATCACGACCAACCGACCGAAGCTCGGCCGTAAACTCGGCCAAATGATCCGCCAGCGGACGGCACGCAGATAGACGCTGCTGGGCCGGCGGGATAAGCCCGACATCCTCACGCTCAGCTTCCGCAACAATCGCCCGCAGACGCTGCCACGCAACCGTCTTGTCTCGCGTATGCAGGCGCGGCCGGACCAGTCCCGCATCGGGCCTGAGTCGATACACGCCCCGGTACTCACCGCCACGCCCCGAATCCTTGACCAAACGCTGGATCATGGCATTGCCCTCCCACCATCACGAATCCGCAGCGCATCAGACAGTCGCCATCGAGAGGCCTTACGAAGCTTGACGGGCGGAGGAAACTGGCCGGCAGCCACCATGCGGCTGACCGTCCGCTCGCACACGCCCAGCAGCCGCGCGACTTCGCCACGCCTGAGCATCCGTTCAGGCTCGGTTGCAGCCCCCCTAAAATCTCGATTATTCGTATTCACGTTAAAGCTCCAAAACCCGCTAGAATCAACGATGCCACCGCTTAGTTCGTAGTATGAACAATGTATGGCTCAAAAACCCACCGTTGAAGCCCTGCCGGTTTTTTTTGACGAGCAAAAAAAGCCGGCAGGGTACTCCAACGACGGGGTTAGGAGAGCAGCAGGAGGCTCAAGAAAGAGATGGAATGGTAGAAATAGTATCGAGGATCGGCAAAACACCAGCAACGCCGCAAATCGGCGTTTGCGGCCCTCCTGGGCAAAACTACGTAAAAGTGAAATCACTTCGTGTCCTCCGACGGAAAATCCCCGATCTCCTGATCCATCGGCCTGGACGCACCGACAGGGCCCGGCTTCCAAAACCGGAACGGCACGAAACCCGCCTCGGCCCAAGCAACATCCAAGCACAATCGGCAATGCGATAACCACATCGCGTCCGTCGGCATCCGTCCGGACACCTGGTACCGGCTCTCCAGATCACGATCAAACCGATCCAAGACGCCCTTTGCCAAAGCGAAATATTTAGACTCACTTACCAACACTGGCCACCGCCTTACCACGCGCCAAAGCGACTACCAACTGCCGTTCCTTGCCGACATAAACGGTGCACGGAAACTTGGCCGACTTGCCGATCAGCGGCCTGTATTTATCCGCCTCGACCTTATCCACGGCCTCTTTCCCGATCGTCAAATCGGTCGGTACCAGTCGATCATCGCCATTACGCAGACGGTCGGCGCTCATGACTTGGACAACGTACTCGCCGCCGTAAATGGTGCCATCTTTGCCCTTGCCCTCCGGCCGCTGAAACACGTTGAGGACCACGCCGGACAGCTCAAACCGGCTAGGATATTGAGACATCTCCATGAATATACTCCTAAAAAACAAAACGGCCGGGGCCGACGGGAACCCGGCGATACAGGAGCATCCTAATTCAAAATTGATAGCACGTCAAGTTAATCATCATCAGGCGTCAACGACCACCCGTTTAGCTTTGTCCGCCTTCAGAAGATCGTGCCGACCGCGCCACCAATCCGAAACCGTCGCCATCGCACGAAACAGATAATGCCGTTGCGTGTACACGCCCGTAGCCGGACAGACATCGCGGAAAGACTCAATCCCCAAGAGCTTACAATATTTCTTCCGCGTAGCCACCGAATGCACCAACTCCAGCACGCGGTAGCCGAACATCTGGGCCATGATCAACGCCCCGATCGCCGATTCAACTTCATCGAATCCCATATGCCCGTCACCCCGCAATCCGCCCTCACACGACATCGCGTGATCAATAAAACGCTTACACTTCAAATAATCGTCCCGCTCCATTGGGACACTGCGAACACCTTGATTTCTCTGCTTAACCATACCATTCACTCCAAAACAACACGACCACTGATACCACATGATAGCCAACAAGAAACCGACGGACAACCGCGCCAACATCACCGGCCGCACCACCAACGCTCAAGCCCAGGCAAATTCTGGCAGTGCCGTTGTTTCCGGTTGCCCAGCGCGATTATTGGGTTTCAGTCGTTTCCGCCCCCGCCGACTTGGATTGAGAGGGATAGGGGGGCAAGCAGCCTCCGCGGCTGGGGAGCGGAGCACTTCCCTGCCCGTGTCTGCTGATTGTTGGTGTGTCGATGATGTTTGATGCCGGGATCACGGTACCAGGGTGTTGTAGTTGATCTTTGAGTTCCATATCTCAACCTACCCCACCACAAATTTCATTTATCAGATTTCACTGCCAGACAAGTTTTAGGCGGGCCGATTCCGCAGGGGGGGCCGTTCGGGTACCGCGGATCGGCCCGCCGGCCTTGCGAGTCACCTCACCCACCGCCTGCTATTGCGGTGAAAATCGGTGCGGAGCATGCCCATTAAACGCATTTCCAATATTGGGGCCCACTCCGTAGTACTGTTTCCGAAACCCTCCTCCCACCTCCTGATAGTACGGTGGTATCGTGGAGCTGGCCGGCGGGCCGGCGATAGTTTCTCCGGTCCCTACATTTCCCCGGCCTAATCGCAAGAGTAATGAAGCCGGCGTACCGCGGCCAGATGTCTGGCTGCATCCAGCACAGAACATAACCAACAACAATGCCAGGAAAAATGATTGCCTGTCAAAACTCTTCATTTCCTACCTCCTGCTTACACGGCGCAGAACTTGACTGACTGTTCAAGCGTGGGCTGGAGACACCATAATAGCACAAATGGAAATTCCCGACAACACCGCTTTTCCACAACACACGCTTGGATTGGCAGGGAGCAGGGGGGGCAAGCAGCCTCCGCGGCTGGGGAACGGAGCACTCCGCCGGCCACACGAGCTTGCCCAGGCCCAGGCGACGGCGTTCAAAACGGAATATCGGCAGGGTCACACACCACTTCGGCAGCATCACACATCACTTCGCCGACAGACGACCCCGCCACAGTCCGCGGTATAACAACATCAAGCGACTGCAACTCGTACAAGCCGTACCTGGTGTTAAACTCAAGCCGCTGAGAATCCCCCGCCCCCTCCTGGGCACACGCCTGGTCGAACCGCCATTGCTCCTTCGAATCGGGCGAATCAATGCCGAGGCCGTAAAACTCCCCCATGCAACGCGACAACATACACCGCGGCGGTCCCGTGACAACCCGGTAAGCTTCCAGCCGATCGGCGGGATCCAGTGACGCAAACTTCATGGCGTACTTAAAGACTTCGCAGCATACCGGCACCAGACTATCCGCTCCCGTGGCCACGACCGGCCGACAATCGACGTAATGGCTGTCGCCGGTAACGGCCAGCCACTCATCCTGCAACGCCGGCCAACGCCACCAAACATCACGCGTGCCATCCGCCCTCGCCCCGCGATCCACCTGCTCCAACGGCAGAGGATCATATGTCGCAATCAACATATGAATATGCGGGTGCCACTGGCCATTCTTACCCCGAATAATTTCAATGCTGTACATCGCCCCAGAAATGCACTTGAACACCGTCGCATGGTGCCGGGACTTGCGAGCGGTTCGCATAAACGCGAAGGCCCCCTTGATGTGATCAAAAACCTCGCGCAGATCGTCGGAACTCTTCACGGTTAACGTCAGGAAATAGAGGTGCATATGCGAGAGGCCAATACCATCATCAACAACGGCAAGCCGCCGAATCGCCCTGGACAAAAGCCGCGAGGAACGCCGCACGGCACATAAGGCACACAGCAGATGCTGATTGCACCAGAAAGGCGAGGAAATC
>JAJZCT010000118.1 GCA_021828925.1 Planctomycetota bacterium | reverse complement strand
ACATCACCGCACGATAGACCGCTGACACCCTGAATAGCCGACAGTTACGTATCGATCACATTGGGCGTACCAATCTTGAGCATGATCGCACTGTGCACTGGAATTGTGGCGCTAAATGAGGCTTTAACGCCCAAGTTTTTACGTTGCCACAAATCCCGTATGGGCTGTTTACCGCGCATGGACTTTTCTCCACGCCGCAAAACCGGGTCAACCATGTCCCAGGATGGTATGGAAGCCATTCTGGGTACAGGACCAAGATTAAATATCGCCACCGCCACCGTGCCGTCCCACAAGGGGCGTGCCCAGACTTCCACGGATCCCTGCCGGTCTACGCGCTGTGCCTGCACGCCCAGTTCATCCTGGTTGACCGCCAGAACTTCGGTGTTGGTCATCAGGTCTGTGGTGAATTTATTCAGCTTTTCAAGATCACATCCCAAAAGCAGCGGTGCCGCGAGCATGCACCAGAGCGTAATATGCGTAAGCTGTTCATGCGGGGTAAGCTTGGTCCAATGCAGGGGGCCGTCTTCAAAATATCCCCAGCCCACCACCAGCATATCCGGATCATTCCAATGCCCAAGCCCGGCAAACGGAAATAACATGCCATCGGCGCTAAAGCCGTTACTGGTCATGGCTCCCCAGGAGTCGTTAATGTCACCACTGATGCGATAGCTGTTGCCCCATACCGGAGATTTGCCCGCCCATGTCCATACGTGCCCCATACCATATTGGCACAGACTGAAAAATATATCGCGTCCGGATTTTCGCAATGCTTCGCCCATGAGTCGGTAGGGCTTGATGAATTGTTCCAGATCCGGATGTTTCGGGACTTCCTGGCTGTAGCTGCACCAGTCGTATTTGAGATAATCCACACCCCAGCGGGCGTAAGTGTTGGCGTCCCGCACTTCATGACCGAAGCTGCCGGTATGGCCGCCGCAGGTTTTCGGTCCTGGTGAGGAATACACCCCGAAGCGCAGACCGCGGCTGTGAACATAATCCGCAATGGTCTTCATATCACCAAACTTTTCAGTGGTTTTTATTTCGCCGTCGGCGGTGCGGCCATTCTGCCAGCCGTCATCAATATTGATATACATAAATCCCTTGGCCGCCAGACCACTTTTTACCATGGCGTCCGCGGCGGCGCGGGTGCGTTTGGCGTCATTGGCCATGCCGTAGGCGTTCCAGGAATTCCAGCCCATTTGCGGTGTCAGGGCCAATTGATGTTCGCCGGCGACCAGCCGCAGCGTGCGGTGAGCTGTGCCTGAAGCGTTTTTCGCGGTCAGCCTGACCTTGTATTCCCCGGCCTGGTTGATTTTGCCGGTGATAATTCCTTTATCATCCATCATCAATCCGTCCGGCAGGCCAACGGCACTAAGGCTGACGGGGGCCTTGCCGGTGAAGGGAACACGGAAGAGAAAATCGTGGCCGGGCGTGGCGCCAAATACGCGCGGGCCATGAAACTCCGGTGTTTCCGGATCGCCGCCGGCAATCATGGGATAATCATTGGCTTCCGGATAGGGCGGCGGAGCCGCGGGGCGGGCGATTGCGTTTGCCGCCCGGACATTTGAGTTGGTGAACACCGTACCTGCCGCCATCACTGCCGTGGAGGCTGCCAATTTTACGATATCGCGCCGGTGAAACCGCCGAACAGAATTTTGACCCATCGTGTTTCTCCGCTATGCAATTGCCTGAGTAAAATCAGCAAGGCTTTCAAAGTGAAGCCTGCCGCAAAGGCTATACTCTACGGGCTTTATTGCCGGTTGAAAAGCAATCTCAAGGCAATCTCAAGGCCAATTCTTAATATTTCAAGACCGTGGTGAAAGGCTTTGCGCTTATCGGACCCGCTCCTGGCCGTGAATGCTTACGGTGTTTCAAAGCGGCTGTTGCGACTAAAATTCGCGTGATGCAGACCCATGACACCATCGTGGCAATAAGTTCACCGGCGGGATCGGCTCCGCGCGGCATTATCCGACTTTCCGGGCCGCGGAGTTGGGCCATCGCAACAAGCATCCTGCGGCCTTTAGCCGCACCGCGACCATTTTGCTGGATTGACGCATGGCTTTGGGACATTGCTTTGCCTGTTGGACTTATACTTTTCCGGGCGCCACACAGTTTTACCGGGCAGGATATTGCGGAATTACATATTCCCGGATCACCGGCACTGCTGGCCATGATCATGGACAAACTCCTGGCCAACGCGGCGCGGCAGGCGGAGGGGGGAGAATTCTCGGCCCGGGCCTTTCTCAACGGCAAATTAGACCTTACCGAAGCGGAGGGAATTGCCGCGACAATTTCAGCACGCAGCGGTCATCAGTTGCGCGCCGCGGCGAGTTTGCGTCAGGGCAGCCTGCACCGGTGGGTGCAACAGCAGGCTGATACATTAGCGGATATTCTTGCCTTGGTGGAAGCAGGCATTGATTTCAGCGATGAACCGGGCGTGAGCTTCATCGCCTTGGATGAACTGCGACAACGTCTGGATGCGGTAAGTCAAACGATGCAGGCGCTGGAATCGCGATCAGTAAGCTGGGAAGCTCTGGCCGCCATGCCGACGGTGATTCTCCTGGGACGCCCCAATGTGGGAAAAAGTTCACTGCTCAACGCTTTATCCGGAAAACAGCGTGCCATTGTATCACCGGTCGCCGGCACCACCCGCGATGCGCTGTCTGTCGATCTGTCGGATGCGTCGCGGTCGGTAAGATTGGTTGATGCCGCCGGCGTAGAAACTGACAATACGCCCATGGCCGACCGGATGAACGACGCCCGGCGGCAAACGCTGTTGCGGGCCGATGTTATTCTCCTGGTCATTGACCATACCGATAGGGATAGTTCGCTCCAGGCGTTGCTGGACGAGGTTCAAGACACCCATGTATGGAAAATTATTGTACGCAATAAATCAGATTTATCCGCCGGGCTGCGTTCCGCACCGGCAACAATATCGTTACCATGGATAAACGTTGCCGCTAAAACCGGTGACAGCCTCCCCGCACTTCGCGAGTTGCTGTTTGATTACGCACATCGGCAGGCTCCCGTGGCGGAAGATTGTCTGACGTTGAATAGCCGGCATCAGCTACTGCTGCGCCAGGCCCGCGCGGCGCTGCGACGCGCCGGGCAAATGCTGACTTCTTCCGGACAATGCCCGGAATTGCTGGCTGCGGATTTGCGGGCGGCGTTGGATGATCTGGGCGCCATTTCCGGGACCATCAGCAGTGATGATGTGTTAGGGCGCATTTTCGGCAGCTTCTGCATCGGAAAGTAACAGTGCGTTTCAAACTTAATCATGGCAATCTCCGTTGCGGAAGCGGTGGAATGTTGTCGCATTCAGAAAGTCCCAGCCGACAGTGCCAGTAGCACCAAGATCGCCAGTTGAATTCGCCTGCTTCTGCCGAACGCACGACTTCACGTAATACATCATCGCCGACTGCCTCGGTCAATTCTCTTACATCATCAAAATCCCCCATGTTCATAACCTGCGCCATGATACGATGCGGATAGGCCACGGCTTCTTCCGGCGATTTCCACCAGATATACTTCCCGGCCAAACGCTTCAGCAGTTCCTGATCCATAACAGCACTCATGGGAGCCTGACCGAATAATCGCACCCGGCGATTACTCGGTCAGGCTCTTAGCATACCCAAAGTTGACAATTCGGTCATCCTATGTGATTGTAATGGGAACCTGTCCGAGTAATGGCCGGGATTGCGATTACTCGGACAGGTTCCCGGCAATTTAAGTTTCTTTTCAGGACGGTGGAAGATGGTTCGACTTGTCGGCACTTTTCGGCGCTTTCGGCGGTTTGGTTTTTTTGCTTGTGCGCTGGCATGCTTGTGGTTTGTAGCCAACGCCTCCGGCGGTCCGGGAAACAGCCCGCGCACGGTGAATTTCCCATCGGCGGGTCACCGAACGACCTTTACGCCGTTTGGCTTTTTATGGTCGCCGCATTTTTCCGTCTATGAAAGAACAGCACTGTTTGCCGTCGCGGGCATAGCCATTCTGGCGTTGCTTTATGCCGCGTATCTAATGGGTTTTGTCAGTCGGGCGGATAAGGGCACGCCGCGCATGCAGGACATCGCCCGGGCTATTCGCGAAGGTTCCAAGGCCTACTTAACACGCCAGCGTAACACGCTGTTGCCGATTATAGCCCTTATCGCCGTGCTGCTGCTGTTAACCGCCAACTGGCATTCGCAGCTCGGTGCGAGTCTGCCGATTGGTCGGGCGCTGGCCTTTGTGTGCGGGGCTTTATTTTCGCTGACCGTGGGAACCGTGGGCATGTTCTTGGCCACGCGCGGAAATTTAAGCGTAGCGGCGGCGGCAGCTGATGAAGGCTTTGGCAAGGCTCTGCGATTGGGCTATCGCACCGGTACGGTAACCGGCATTTTAATTGACGGCTTGGGGCTGCTGGGGGCCACGTTTATATTTATGTATTACGGGGATCGGGCACCCGATGTATTGCTGGGCTTCGCCTTTGGAGGCACACTTATTGCGCTATTTATGCGTGTAGGCGGCGGCATTTATACCAAGGCCGCAGATGTCGGGGCGGATCTGGTTGGAAAAATTGAAAAAGATATTCCCGAAGATGATCCGCGTAATGCCGCCACCATCGCCGACAATGTGGGAGATAACGTCGGCGATTGCGCGGGAATGGCTGCCGATATTTTTGAAAGTTATGAAGTTACGCTCGTTGCGGCGATGATTCTGGGTTGGGCGAGCTTCGGCCGCAAGGGCGTATTATTTCCGCTTCTGGCGCAGGCTATTGGTGTGATATCCGATATCATTTCCACCTCCAGCGTCCGCGCGCCGGCCAAAGGCGGCGTCAAAGAGGCGATGCAATCGTTAAACTCCGGGTTCCGCGTCGGCGCCATTTTATGCACCATCGGATTTTGTCTGCTGGGTTTTTTTTACCTGCGTTTCAATGCTGCGGCATTAACCGTCAACCATTCTCTCTCCGCCATTGAGGCCCATACGCCGGGTTGGGCGTCCATGGGAGTGGCGGGGTTGGATATGCGCCCGGCGGCGGCGGCTATTGTCGGCTTGATTCTTGCGGTGCTGTTAAACTTAAGCACGGAATATTTTACCGGCACGGAGCATGGGCCGGTGCGTGGTCTGGTACGGGCGTGTTCCACCGGCCATGCAACCAACATTATTCAGGGCTTGGCCACAGGACTGGAAAGCAGCGTCATGGCGATTCTCATCATTGCCGGCAGCATCCTCGCCAGTGTAATGATATTTTCCCATACGAATCCTATTTGTGTCGCCTACGGTGTGGCCATGTGCGGCATTGGTATGCTAAGCCTGACGGGTAATACCATCAGTATGGATGTGTTCGGCCCGGTGGCGGACAACGCGAATGGTATCGGTGAAATGGGGTATGACCGGCAGCAGATGGGCGAACAAAAATATCAGGCGGCGCGGGAGGTGCTGTCGGATCTGGATTCCACGGGCAACACCACCAAAGCCATCACGAAGGGCATCGCGATCGGCAGTGCGGTCATTGCGTCAGTGAGTTTATTCGCATCGTTTATTACCATTATCGGTTCCGGGGGACGCTCGGATCATGCTCATTTAAGCGAAGCCGTTTATCGCGGCGTATCGGGCATATTAAATCTTTCCGATCCGCTTTTATTTATTGGATTGCTGATCGGTGGGGCGGTTCCGTTTTTATTCAGCGCCATGACCATTCGAGCGGTGGGTCGGGCGGCTTTTTTAATTGTGCAAACCTGCCGGGAGCAATTCCGTGACAAGGAAATCTGGGCCGGCACTAAAAAACCGGATTACGGCAAGGTGGTTAATATCTGCACGCTTGAGGCTCAAAGAGAATTAATCGGGCCGGGTATTCTGGCGGTATTGACGCCGGTGCTGGTGGGATTTTCCCTCGGAGTCATGGCGCTGGCCGGATTTCTGGCGGGCGCGATTCTGTCCGGCCAACTCCTGGCGGTATTTATGGCCAACGCCGGCGGGGCCTGGGACAACGCCAAAAAAGTGGTGGAATGTGAACCACGTGATGAGGAAAAACAGACCGGCAAAGGGTCCGACCGGCACAAGGCCAGCGTCACCGGAGATACCGTCGGCGATCCGCTGAAGGATACCGCCGGCCCGGCGATCAACCCGTTGATCAAGGTCATGAACATGGTATCGCTTTTAATTATCCCGCTTGTGCTGCCCTTTGATCGTGGGTTGGTGCATCAGATCACTGCCACGGTTCCGGGTTTCGCCGGTGTACAAATGTCCTATCAACGATGGATTCCCTGGATGGTCACCGTCGTATGCGTTTTGGCTCTGGCCTGGGCGGTTTACCGATCACGCCATGAATCGCCCAATGACGGCACCCGCAACAAGGCAATTGACCCGTAGCCTTATACGGTCAGATCACCCGAGAGTTCCTGCTGGTACCGCTTCATTAATTCTGACCGCGTTAAAAAGCCCAGCAGTCCCGGTGTTTTATCCGCCGGGTTGGTATCATCCAGAACGGCCAGACGGGAAATGTCAAACCGGCCAAACATCGCCAAAGCGGCATCCAGCGTGTCATGAAAGTGGATCGGTGGAACGTCCGCCCGCATCACTTCCCCGACCAGCAGCAAGGGGGCGGCTTCCGGCTCCAGCAGTACGGTTTTCAAGTCATCAATAGTCAGCAACCCCAGATAATTTCCGATTTTATCCATCACCACAAAATCTTCCACACCGTCCAAATGGCTGCGTGCTAAAATGCTGGAAAGCGGATCATCGGGGCGAGCTACCTGCGCTTTTGCCAGGACCAGTTGATCCACGCCAATGCGCTGCAACGCACTGATTCCCACCGCGGAACCGAGATTCACACCGAGTTTTTTCAACGGCAGCGTGTATAAACTTTCCCCTACGAGCAACTGTTGAATCACCGTCGCCGTTACCGCCGCCAGCATAATCGGCACCATCACCGCGTAATTCTGCGTAAGCTCGAATAATAGAATAATAGCAGTCAGTGGCGCCTGTATGGCCGCGGCCAGAACCGCTCCCATGCCCACCAGCGCATAGGTGGCTGGATCACCCACCAAGCCGTAATGCGAGAGCACGAGGCCCACCGTACCGCCGCCGGCCGCACCAATAAATAACGCCGGTGCAAAGACCCCGCCAGAGCCGCCCGGCGCCAGCGTGAAGGACGTTGCAAGGATTTTAAGTACGCAGACCACCACCAGAAATTCCAGCGTCAGGGCAACAGTGTGCCCGCCGGCAAGATGAACTCCGGTATACCAGCGCGGATCAATCATCCGCAGAATAGTGGGATAGCCGTCACTGAATATGGGCATATACCCTTGGGCAAAGCGCCTGTGTAAAAATGGGTCACCGCGGAAAATAATCAGCATCGCGATACCGCAAACCCCGCTAAGCGCCGCGCCGATGGCCGGGTGCAGAAAATAGGGTATGCGGGCGCGGTGCTTTTGGGAGTAATTTTCCACCAGGAGATAAAAACGGGTAAAGCCCACCGCAAGAAGTCCGCAAACGGCCCCCAGCAGCAGATAGTAAGGTAATTGACCAAAGGTAAACGCCAATGCCGGACCGGTAGTCGGCATTTGAAATAATCCTCGCGCTGTGCCTCCCCCGGAAAGCCCTACGTACATCGTCGAGGCCATCACCGATGAAATGACAATCGGTGTCAGCGTTCGCACGGAAAAATCGCGCAGCAGAACTTCTGTGGCAAAAAGCACGCCTGCGATGGGCGCTCCGAACACCGCACTGATTCCCGCCGCCGCGCCGCAGCCCAGCAAAATCGGCATGTTGCGGCGCGAAAATCCCAGGCTGTCGCCGCACAAGGCTCCGATTGAGGCACCTATAACCGCAATCGGCGCCTCCGGCCCGGCCGATCCGCCGCTGCCAATGGTTAAACTGCTGGCCACTAATGTTTCTATGCCTAGTGAAGTCTTGAGCTTGCCTGATTCACGCGAGAGAGAATGCAACAACCCGGCTAATCCGTGCAAGTCAGATTTATGGCGGCCCCACAGCCGCCGCCACAGCACCAGCGCCAGGCCGCCACCGGCGGGAATCAGTGGTAGAAATACATAGCAGGGCCACCAGGTAGTCGCATGAGTCCATTTCACCGCCGGCAAATAATAATGATTTTCAATGAACTTAACGGTCTGCTCAAAAAACCACGTCGCCACGCCCGTCAGCAGGCCGACGATAAACGATAGACCGATCAGTAATGTCTGCTCACGAATTCCCCATCGCGCTAATTGCTGCTGCCCGCGCAGTTGCCACGCCAATATCCATCGCTTCAATTGATTGATCGGGGGAGTCAAACGCATCAGCAATCGACCTCATCCATACAACATTACTTACCATAAAACCATTCAATGGACAATGCTTTCCCGGCAATCACAGAGCGGCTCCCCGCATTCACAATTCGGTCATTGACGTCCCAAAGCAACCGCATGCCGGCGTGATGCATCCACGTTATTTTGGTTCATCTTGCCGGTCTGCTGGCCTAAAGGCTCCGCGCATGGTTACAATTTACCGCATGATGTTGGAAAAAAATCAGTGTGTCGGGCGTTTTGGTTCTTGGCTTGGCGGGACTTTAATCTGTGCTTTGCC
>JAJZCT010000117.1 GCA_021828925.1 Planctomycetota bacterium | reverse complement strand
CCAGCGATACCAGCATCATGGCGCTGGTGGGCGTCGCAAAATCCGATGCGGTGCGCCGCAGCGCCCAGTGGATTGCGCTAATCAGTCTGATCTTGGCTTTTATTGCGGGCTTGCATCTCGGCATGGTGGATTCCACCGCCGCCTGGCCGCTGGCGAGCTTCGCAACTTATGACACACTGTTGGCGTCCGGCATCGGTATTCTCCTGGTGCTGCTGTCCTGGGACATGCCTTTTGCCATGGATCCCGCGAAATCAGATCAGACTTTCCGCGGTGAATATTTCGCCATGATGCTGGTATCGCTGGCCGGTGTAAGCATGATGGCCAAAGTGGATAATCTGATCTGGCTGTTTATCGCTTTGGAACTGGTTTCCATTCCCACGTATATCATGGTCGCCACGGGCCGCAGCAATCCCACCGCGCAGGAAGCCGGCATAAAATACTTTTTCCTTGGCTCGCTGTCAGCGGCGATTTATCTATTTGGTTTCAGTTATCTCTACGGCTTTTCCGGCAGCACGGACTTTTCCAAAATCGCCTCCGCCTTTGCCGCCGCCCCCCAATTGCCCTATATCGCCATTATCGGCCTGCTGATGGTGGTCATGGGCATCGCGTATAAAATCGCTGCCGTGCCGCTGCATTACTACGCACCGGATGTGTATCAGGGCACCGCAACACCGGTCACCGCATTTCTGTCCTTTGCTCCCAAAGCCGCCGGATTTATCGCTCTGATTCTGGTTTTTAACCTTACCGGATGGAAGCTTTCCCATGGGGCCGCGCGGGCCGTTCCGGATTTACTGATGGTCATGGCCGTGTTAAGCATGACCATTGGCAATGTTCTGGCTTTGCTGCAACGCAACATTAAACGCATGTTGGCCTACAGCTCCATTTCCCACTCCGGATATATGCTTGTCGGCTTGGCGGTCGGCCCGCTGATGATCAGCCAAAGCACTACCAACGGCATCAGTGCGATGCTGTTTTATCTCGGTGCGTATAGCGTCATGACCGTTGGCGCATTTGCGGTTCTGGTTTATCTGCAGGGGAAACTCGATGCCGCGGAAGATCTTGACGATATTGCCGGAATTGCCTCCGAGCACCCGCTGGCCGCCGCCTGCATGGCCGTATGTATGTTAAGCCTCATCGGTATGCCCTTTACAGTCGGGTTTTTGGGAAAACTGTTTATCGTATGGGCCGCATTTTCCAGCGGCCACGGCGTGCTGGCCGTTATCGTGATGATCAATGCCGCCATCGCCGCGGCATATTATCTAAGCATCATCACATCTATGTATCTGCGTGATCCCTGGACACCTTTTACCGTCCGCCGGCCCGGTGCCATCCAATTTTCCGCCGCCATCGCCGCGGCTCTGGTAATCCTTCTGGGAATATTCCCATCCGTATTGATGAGCATTTCCCGCTACTCCGGCAGTGAAGTCACCAAGATGGTCGTGCTCAATAATTCCCAAACCCCTGCCGTAAGCAAAAACACTGCCGGGATTTTGCCGCCTATTCACCTTGTCCAATCGCGTTCAACCCCGCGCACAATATCTCATTCAACGCCCCTGGCTCCCACCCACACCTCTGTGGCCGCCGCGCTGTGACTCTAGTCCTTAAACAAGCGAGATTTTTGACGCGTTTTTCATATTTATGAAGTGCGGGACAGTCGCACACCGCTCCCGTCGCCGCGTGGTGTCCGCGGCTCTTTGGCGTTCAATGTTGTGGTTGCTTATCGGGGTGTCTCCTGGGGTTGGGCTTCCGCGGCGGATCGGGGCGTCCTTTTCTCCTGATGGCAGCGATCATTGGCTTGAAATACAATTTCCTCCGCAGTGCCGGCACGGTCATTGGTAAGGAACGATCCTGCTGCCTCCAGACGGTCAAACGCACGTCGTTGATGGTTTCCTGCAATCGCACTACCTGATCATCGGTCTCAAAGCGCCGGCAGAAGTCTCCAGCGGTGGTGGGATCGGGAAGACGCTGCGCCCCCAGCGCCTCCAGAACCGCCTCATTGGTGCGGAGTAATTCCAGATCCTCGATACAACTTCCGTCGGCCAGAATGTTGTAAGCCAGGGAAAGAACGTGGTCGCTTTCAAAATACGGCACATGCCGCTTGAGCATACGGACATGGCGGTCAATGGCCTGTGGCAAGCCGACATGATGCGCCAGCAGGTGCACCGCCCCGATGCCGCCGCAGGTAACGGCACGGTCACGCTCGGCCAGTTCATAACGGATGTTGCCTGCCCGGAGCATGGGATGCGACTGGCTTTTCCAGTGTCTGCGGGCCAGGCGATCCCTGTTTTTTTATTCTTTGTTCCTTGTTCATTGAGCGAGGCCTCCATTGCCTTCCCTACCTCCTTGTGAAAAAAAGCTCTCCAGTGAATTTTGGAATGAGTGAGCGTGAAATAATTGATGATTTCCCGGAACTTACCACAGATGAAATTCATGCATGTCTGCAATTCGCCGCCGACCGCGAACGACGCAGGCAGCATTCCTCTCGTTAGGTTAGCCGATACCCGCGTCAGCCCCGCTCAAGTATCACCCGCGTCCCACTGATTCTATCATGAAGCGAGCGCTGCATGCGCGTGTCGAATAAGGCAGTTAGTGCATCGGCGAGCACCCAGATCATAAATGCAACGGCCGCCAATCCCACCATCGTCTTGAAAGATCTCTCGCCAACCGAGTTGGACAGCAGGCCGCACGCACCAATGATGACAATTGTGCCAGGGTACAAAGCGCTTCGCAGCAGAATTCTTTCCCTTGAGGCCCGCGATCCATCAAGGTTGACCACCCGCAGATGTCCCAGCATCTTCCCTATGGATTTTCCCACTCCCCCGTGCAGGATCGAAAAGTAAAGCGACGAGACCACAGCGAGAAGCGAATAAACCAAAAAGAAGGCCCAGCGATTTCCCAGGAAGATGTGGTGGGGGATCACTACCAAGATCACTACCGACTTGGCGACTACCACGCTCACCAAACCCCACACCGGGAGAATGATCAGCCAATCAATGGAGATACATAGGAAGCGACGAAAAACGCCCGGCCTCGTCGGATCGCCTGGCACCGCCGCCCCGGTCCGCAGGCGATCCAGCAGAATCTGCTTACCTTCGGCGCATACCAATTGGCCCTGGAAAGTTACAAGCTCATCTTCGGGAAACCATTTTTTGGTGATGCTGCACTGGCCCATGCCTGGTCCGGCTTCCACCGAACCGGAAAGAGGGAGTGAGGATTGGGGCGGTTGATCGGTCATTTGAAATCTCGCAGGAAATCCAGAAGCACTGATACCTTTCTACTCAACATTGTAAAAACCGCGGATTTCGCGGATCACGCGGATACGGAGAACGCTTCTTAATGGTCACTGATCATGGATCAATAATATTCTCTTTTCCTCGTGCCATTCGTGGTCGTTCAATCTTCGGGATCCGTTGGCGGTTTACAACGTGCCGACAGATAACTCCAGTTTAACTGTTCAAACAGACCACGCGCGTACCACAGATTCTGTCGTGAAGTGAGCGTTGCATACGGGTGTCCACCAATGCCAGAATACAATCTGCTAACACCCAGATGTAACCAAGGGAAACTCCAGCAGCAATAAGGGTCATATTTTTTGCCAGCAGTGCGATAAGCATCGCCAGCGCCAGCAGCACGCTGCCGAACATATACGCCAAGGCTCGGGCAAATGCTTTGGGCTTGGAGATGGGCGTGCCGTCCATGTTGATGACGCGCAACTTTCCGACCATTTTGCCCAAGGACTGACCCTTCCATCCATGGAGCAAGCCGAAATAGAGGACGGCAACCGCCAACGCGATGGTCAACGCAATAATTCGGCGGGATATCAGCTTTGGATCGGCCACAAAGGCGCCAAAAGGTATACCAAATGCATAGTTCATCAGCAGACCGAACACCCCAAGGACGATGCCGTCGATAAAAAAAATACAGCCTATCCGCCGCCATACTCCGGGGCGCACGAAGGCGTTTGGGGCTTCAGCCCCGGTTTGGAGGCGATCCAGCAGAATCTGCTTGCCTTCCGCGCTGACCAGGTGGCCTTGGAAAGTTACAAGTTCATCTTCAGGAAACCATTTTCCGGTAATACTGCATTGCGCCACGACCGGCACCGCTCCGGTGGAACCTGAGGCCGACGGTGATTGTGATGCAGACGACTGGGCATACGGATTATCAGCCATGGCATTTCTCCGACAGATTTCTGTAGTTCCTTGCACGATGGGGCAAAACGTTGCTTTAGTTTATATCCCCGTCGTCGCCGCGGGTCAATAAACAGCCAATAAAAAAGCAACTGAAATGGAGGGTAGTGCTCTGTCACAGCAAGAAATTAGGGTACGCAGTGAGGTCGTGCGGCAGGGGGGCGATGAAATTCCTGATCCGTTGCCATTTTTTCCTGCGGGAAGGATAATTCAGCAATGGACATTAATCAGTTCATAGCGCGGCGGGAGAATCAATGGAAACGCTTAACCGCCTTGACCGATAAAGCCTGCCAAGATACGGTGCGCGGGCTTTCCGCAGCGGAGGCGGAGGAGTTCTTTTCCCTCTATCGACTGGCCTCCAGCGATCTGAATCTCGTGCAAACCCGCGGCGGAAGTTCAGGTTTGCTGGATTATCTCGAAACGCTGGTGGCTAGAGCGTATCAACATGTCGCACTGCCGCAGCGTGGAAGATTTTTTGCCACCTGGTGGCATATTCTGCGGTACGATTTTCCAGCCGCTGCACGCAAGCAATGGGCCGCCCTGCTGCTATCGGCGATGATCATGTTCACCGGCACGGTGGCGGGATATGTTATTACCGCGGAACATCCGGCGGCGGCCCTGACCTTTGTGCCGACCGAATTCTTCCGCCAAAGCCCCGCGGAACGAGTGGCCCGACGGATTCGTGAACAGTCATCCGGACATTTTCATTTCAGCGGAGAGAAAAATCTGTTGTTTTCCGTTTTTCTGTTCACGCATAATATTGAGGTGGCGGTTTTGACCTTCGCGTTGGGCATGACTTTTGGAGTCGGCACTCTGGTGATGCTGTTTTTTAACGGCGCCATGCTGGGAGCCTTGGGGCAGCGTTATCAGGCTGATCATGTTGGTACCTATTTCATTTCCTGGGTGGGACCGCACGGCGTACTGGAACTACCGGCGATTTGCGTGGCCGCGGCGGCGGGATTAATTGTTGCCCGGGCGATGTGGACGCGGGGTGGACGACACGGCGGTGTATGGGTCAGTATACAGGCACAGCGGAATGAGTTGCTTGCTTTACTGGTCGGCTGCGCCCACATGCTGGTATTAGCCGGGCTGATTGAAGGCGGTTTCAGCCAAATCACAGCACCGGTAATCCCGTATTTTCTGAAAATATTTTTTGCCTGTTCCCTATTTGCCGGACTTATCGCTTATCTCTTTTTCATGCCCGTTCGCCAGGATGTCGCCGCCATGCACGATGATGACTATACTCAGCTTGTTGAGGGGTGATGCAAGGCACGCGATGGAATGTGTGAGTTGGTTCCGGTTTTCCTTGCCGAATCGGCCCGGTACGATTATTGTATTAAAGGCGGATGTCGCGCCGGAACCGGGGCGGCGGATGCCGGTGATACTTTGACGGCTCGAACACACGATCAGGAGACAGGCGCTTATGACGAAAAAACACTCAGTGCGTATGATGCGTTTCAGTTTGGCCTGGATGCTGGCCGCCGTGTTTTTCACAGCGGGAGTTGCTTCGGCCGGCGCGAAAAAGCCCTATCCCACTGTGAACATGCTGCATCACGGATGGCAGTTGAGTTTTGTGTGGCATAAGCCGCACCGGATATATGTTGCGGTGGGCCATGGCATCAGGCGCAATTTACGTGAATATTGGTTTATGCGGTACACGGTTACCAACAACACGCATCGGGACATTTTTTTTATTCCCGGTTTTGTACTGGCCACCGACACTGGTAAGGTCCTGCGCCCGGTGACCGGGCTTTCACCGCGGATACTGGATAAAATTCGAACGGTCACAGGAGATCAATTTATCATCAGCCCCGGACTTATCGCCGGCAAATTGCTGCAAGGGGATGACAATGCGAAAGACGGCGTGGCTGTTTTCACCAATGTTCCGTTTAAGTCCCGGCGATTCAAGATTTTTGTATCGGGCCTTTCCGGGGATACCGCGTTACAGAAAAATCCCCTGACTCACAAAGATGTGGTATTGCATAAGACCCTGCAACTGAATTTCTGGATACCCGGTGAATCCGTGCGAATTGTTCCGCAGCCGCAGTTTGCGGGTAAAAAATGGGTTATGCGATAAGCGTCAGGTGGTACAAGCCGCAAACGCGGTTAAGGAACGGTTCCAAAATAATTTCCCGATTTGCGCGGCGATCTAATTCGGCACCGCCGGCAAAGCCGGCGGCTATGTGAGGGAAGGCAAACCGGTTTTTGGGGCAGTTATTTCGGACCCGTTCCTAAGCTGAATTCGAACGGCTGAGGGTGTCAGCACATGGATACATCTCTTCAGGGCTGCCTGCTGATTTCCATGCCAACGTTGCATGATGCACATTTTTTTCACTCGGTGGTGCTGCTGTGCCGGCATGATGAAGAGGGAGCCATGGGCGTGGTGATCAACCGGCCCTTACGAATCACGGTTCGGCAGGCTTGGAAACAGATCAGCGAGAATTCCTGCCAATGTGATCATCCGCTGTATCAGGGCGGTCCCTGCCCGGGCCCGGTGATGGCTCTTCATACTCTTCCGCACGATGCCGATGCGGTTATATCTTCCGGCATTTACCTGACCATTAACGGCGATACTATTGAAAGTCTTGTCAACCGCAAAATGAACGCGGTGAAATATCTGGTTGGCAATGCTGGATGGTCCGCCGGACAGCTCGAAGAGGAAATCCGCGGGGCCTCATGGCTGGTCGCTCAAGCAACAACCGACAACGTATTTCACGCCAGAGAAGATCAATGGCTTAACCTGTCGCGCCTGGTTTCGCTGCAGGCTTCTAAACAACAGATCAATCCCGGTTCAATTCCCTCGGATCCGTCGATGAATTAAGCAACAGCATCGAAATAATTTTCCGATTTGAACGGCACTCGAACGCGGCACCACCGGCAGAGCCGGCGGCTATGTGAGAGACGGTAAGCCAGTTTTCCAGGGAAGTTATTTGCGACCCGCTCCTAAATTAGCTTCCCGGCTATCGGCAACGGCCCGACCAGCGGTTTGGCATAGCGAATAAAGGCGTTATTGATACCGCATCCATCGACAACAAAACTGGTATCCAGCGGCTTGGTCTGCCGGGCAACGTTGGTTAAAGCGGTGGGGAAGAAATCCGCTTTATACGGTTCTTCGGTGACCCGCTTAATCGCCACCGATCCACTGGAAAGCCCTTCCGGTGAACCAATGGCGTATTGTACCGCCAGGCGTCCGCACAACCGGGCTTCATGGGCATCGCTGGAACTGACAATACCGGGGAAGCTGCGTTGCAGATAACCGAAGGTGTCAGCACGCACGCGGAGTTTACCGCCGGTCTTCTGCTGCAAGGGAATTCCCAATTTGGATTTAACCATTTCCGAAAGATAATCTCCCAGCGCTCCGGTACCGGAGAGTTGCTTGTTGCCATGGGCGTCAACTTCGCCGCCTTGCATAGCCTTTTCAGTCACCAGAGAATTTCTATCCCCAACCTTATAGCGAATGCCCTCGCTGGCGGCGATCACACATCGACCCAGCCGGGTGTAAATTCGATCAATATCCGCCAGGAATTGCTCATCGGAAAAATTGATCTCCGGCACATAAATCAGATGCGGGCCGTCCGTGTCTGCCTGCCGCGCCAGAGCGGAAGCGGCAGTCAACCATCCGGCGTCGCGGCCCATGATGATGTCAATTTTCACGCCCTTCAAGGAGCGGTTATCCAAATCATCCCCCATGACCGCCAGAGCCACAAAACGAGCGGCTGAACCATAACCCGGGCAATGATCGGTCGTGCGTAAATCATTATCAATGGTTTTCGGCACATGATAAACATGCAGCGGATAGCCTTCTCTTATCGCCATTTCGCTGACGATTCGCGCGGTGTCAGCGGAGTCATTGCCGCCGATATAGAAAAAATAGCCGACATTGTTTTTCTTAAATGATTCCAGCAGTTTAATACAGTAAGCCTCATCGGGCTTATCGCGGGTGGAACCCAGCGCACTGGACGGCGTCTGGGCCACACGCTCCAGCAAATCCGTCGCCAAGCCGTTAAGCGGGATGAAATCGTTATTGATAATGCCGCGCACCCCGTGCTTAGCCCCTAAAATACGGTCGACTTGGGCATGTTGATGCAATTCTTCAATGACACCCACCAGAGATTGATTGATTACCGCGGTAGGTCCACCGGATTGTCCGATTACCGCATTGCTTTTTCCATTGGCCATGATTACACCTTTTAGTTTACGAAACATCCAACTACCAGAACGCAGAAGTATAGATGAAAGTTTTTAGTGCGACAATCCTGCGAGTGGGTGTGGTTCGGCGGTGGCATGGAGGCAATCGCGACGGGGAGAACCGCACCGTTAAATTAAACGGCATTTCGCGGCGAACTCAACGCTGCCGCATTGAGCTAATTGTGGTAATTGTTTATCGCGCGATGGGGTGGGGCGAAACGGGGACGACTGGGCGTGAAAATTGACATCATCA
>JAJZCT010000116.1 GCA_021828925.1 Planctomycetota bacterium | reverse complement strand
CGGTTTCCATGTGGGTTCTAAGCGTCTGAATCTGCGTGGTGAGTTCCTGTCTTTGCTGGTGCAGCCCCTGGGCCTGCTGCGCCAGTTCATCGACGCGCGATGCAAGCTGGCTTTTCTGTCCGGCAATTCGTTCGGTCTGTTTGCCCAAATTCTCCAGGCGCACCTGCAGGGCATTGACCTGACTTTGCACACGCGCGGATTCCCGAAGCAATTCCACAGCACCGGACTTTTCCGCTTCAAGTTTATGATTCAGCTCCGCGGTTTCCCGGGCCGCGGTCTGCTGGATATTCTGAGCTTGCGCCAGTTCCCGCTGGCGATCTTCGAGTAATTGTTCTATTTTTGTGACATCGTCTTGACGCTGTTGAATTAACGCGGCCAATTCCTCCTGCCGCTGCTGCGTTTCCTGGCCACGCCGGGTCATGGATTGCTGCTGCTGGGCCAACTCACGGCCCTGTTGCTGTGCAAATTGGGACTGCTGTACCGCGGTTTGTCGCTGACTTTCCAGAGCGGATAATTCACGCTCTGATTCGCGTACTGCTTGCTGCAATGCGTCAATTTCCAGTTGCATGTCCTGTTGCCGTTGACGGAATTCATCGATCTGGCGTTTTTTCGCAGCCAGAGCATCGGTCACATCGCTTCTCTGGCTGCTGACTTCCGAAAGCCGGCGATGCAGTTGGTCATATTCATGCAGGCTGTGCATGCGGCGCAGTTCATCGACGCGGGAGCTATATTCCTGATAACTCTTGGCTCTTCCCGCCTGTACTTTCACACTGCGCAGTTGACGTTCCACTTCCTGCAGCACCAACTGGGTTTGCGCCAGATTCTGATCTGTGCGTTCCAGGCGGCGGAGCGTTTCTTTTTTACGGGCTTTAAAGCGCGATATGCCGGCCGCCTCTTCAAATATTTCACGACGGTCAATGTTATTTGATTCCAGCAGAATGGAAATTTTACCCTGCTCAATTAAGGAGTACGCATCAACACCAATGCCGGTATCCAGAAACATCTCCCGGATATCCTTGAGGCGAACCGTTCGGTTATTGACCAGATATTCCGAGGTGGCGTCCCGATAAAGCCGACGGGTAATTTTGACTTCGGGGTCTTCCACGGGCAAGCGCCGGTCTTCATTGCTAAACAACAGCGAAACTTCGGCCATGCCCATGGGTTTGCGGGTGGATGAACCGTTAAATATGACATCCAGCATGGCGTCGCCGCGCAGGCTTTTGGCGGACATTTCCCCTAGCACCCATTTAACGGCATCCATAACATTAGACTTGCCGCAGCCATTTGGACCGACAATTCCGGTTATGCCGTCATCGAATTTCAGGACCGTTGTATCCGCAAAAGATTTAAACCCTGATAGTTCCAGCGAGAGAAGTTTCATGGCAGCCGGACCTCCGTGTCTTGCAAACGCACTATCCTGCATGGTTGACGCGCAACCGGTCATGGCACACCAGCAGTAGTGTCATCGGCTCAACAGTATACCCTATATGGCGAATTGGCAAAATCTCCGATGGAATTCGACGCGATTGGATTCCACGCACGGCGCCAACGGTCGGGTTTTTCGATTATATTATAATGATCGGGGCGCTGCCGAGCCTGATATCGTGGCTTGACGGGGTGGCAGTAATCACCCGCCGGACAGTCCACCGTGGCGCTGCCAGAGGAAAAATCAGGAGCAATCGAGTATATGTTTTCCCAAAAAATTAGAATTACATGGGTGCTTGCTGTAATCGGCATGGTAGGCGGTATGCCGGTGCCTGCGGCTCGGTCGGCGGCTGCCGAGTCGAGCTCCAAGGTGATCTCGGCCATTAAACGGGGTGTTAATTATCTGCTTTCACAGCGGAACCCCAAAACATTCTGGGAACAAGGCGCACGGTCCGGTTCGCAGGAATACTTGGGTGAAACGGCGTTGGTGGTGGAGTCTTTGCTGGATGTTGAGCAGAGTTTGAAGCTTAATCGGTTGTATATATTCAAATCTCCGATGAAGCAGTCGATTGCGTTTCTGGTGTCGCATCGCAATAACACGACCTATGCCGCATCGTTCCAGGCTAACGCACTGGCCTTATTGCCGCGACGAAAGACCTACAACGCTACACTACGCTGGGATGCCAATTATCTGTTTCGCAGTATGCATCAGGGTGGTGGATACGCCTATGCCTGGGGGACTCCGGCATACGCCAAGCGCTTTCCCACCGGGGAAGCGGATTGGTGCGATAATTCCAACACACAGTATGCGGTGTTAGGCATGTGGGCGGCAGCGCACACAGGGCTGCCGATTCCCGCCCGGTACTGGATTGAAGCGGCGTCGCACTGGCGGCGCGGGCAATTTATCAATGGATCCTGGGGCTACGCAGGCATGGCGCGAACCCCGTCCATCACCGCCAAACTGCCGGCTCGCATGATGACATTTACTCCGGCCGGCGTGGCGAGTCTGCTCATTAGTGACGAATTTGTCGGAGCGCAACACGTTGGAATTCATCCGGTGGTGGATCGCAATGTTCTGGCGGGACTGCGCTGGATCAATAAGAATTTTGATCCGGAAACAAAGGACCAATACGCCATGTATTGCTATGAACGCGTTGGTCTGGCCTCGGGCCTGCAATATTTCGGCGGCCACAATTGGTATCGTGATTATGTGAAAAAGCTTCTGGCCACGCAGCATCCCGATGGCTCCTGGTCGTCTGATTTTATCACATACTTCAATCCTAATCCAAAAATTTCAGCTCCGAGTAACAGCTTCGCTTCGGTGATCGCGACGGCTTATGCGCTATTGATATTGGATCGCGGATTGAACCCGGTGTTCATGAACAAGCTGCAATATAACAAGAGCTTCTACGGCCCATGGAATGCCCGGCAGCGGGATGTTGCCAATATCACTTCCTGGGTCAGCAGGACCACAGAAACACCGTTGAACTGGCAAGTGGTGAATTTCAACTCGCCGGTCAGCAACTGGCTGAATTCTCCGATTCTGATCATTACCGGACATAACGATCCCAAGTTCAGCACTCAGCAGATCGCTGAGTTGCGGGCCTATATCAATGCTGGCGGCATGGTGTTCTGCTCTGATGATGGCTCGTCGTTTTCCTTCCGCCGGGCCATGCTGAAATACGGCCGAGAAGTCATGAATAATAAATATGAATTCCATCGTTTGACGACTAAAAGCATGTTGTTGACCATGCAGCCGTGGTACCACATGTACTTTAACATGCTGGCGATCTCCAATGGCGTGCGGGATGTGTGGGTGATCAGTCCATCGGACATGGGAGCGGTGTGGGAACGCAGAGCTTTTGCGCAAAAGAAATTCTGGGAATTTCCGATGAATCTGTATTTGTACGCCACCGGTAAAGGATTTCTGGCAGACCGATTGCATTCACCGGTGGTACCGACCACGACGGTTGCGCCAGCCCGCACCATAGCAGTAGGGCGGTTGAAATATAACGGTAATTGGAATCCGGAACCGGGGGCTTGGCCTCGGATGGCCTTATTGGCCCGCGCGAACGCCCAAACACAAGTCAATATTTCGACAGTTACCGCCGACAAACTAGACGCCAAGAAGTTACCGCTGCTGGATATGACGGGTACAGGAAAATTTAGCTTCACCGCAGCACAGGTTGCAGCATTGCGGAAATATCTGAATCAGGGCGGCATGTTGTTTGGTGACGCGGCAGGAGGTCATCCGCAATTTACCGATTCGTTTACCGCATTGTCGCTTAAGTTGTATCCGAAATCGGTGCTGAGTAAATTACCGACAAACTGCTCGATTTATCGCGGTACGATGCCTGGCGGAACGGACATTAAACACGTGCGCTATCGGCGCTATTACATGGATGTGTATGGTATAAAACATAAACCGGAGCTTCTGGGCATCAAACGTGCCGGAAGATGGGTGGTGGTCTTTTCTCCTGATGATGTTACATCCGGAATGCTGGGCCTGAAAACCTGGGGAATATCGGGTTATACACCAGCTTCGGCGGTAGCCTTGGCAACCAACGTTATTGAGTACGCCGCCAAGCACGCACCGTAATTGCTTTATTGGAATGGCCATCCGCTACGGATAACGGCTCCAATGGCGTCGGACAGGTGCTTGGTTGCGGACTGCGTGTTTCGCCCCAGACGGATAAGCTGCGGGATAAGCATGGGCTTTCTGGCGAGGCTTAACGTTAAGTCCCATGGGCGCACAGTTCCCGAGCCATCCACAAAATGTATTACTTTTGAAGAAACATTTTCAAAGGCCGTATCGCTGATCGCTCGAATCCCCAGCCAGGGCACTTTTCGCCGGTCCGCAAGCTGCCGGGTATAGGCGTTTTCCATATCTACAGCAATGGCTTTGGTTTCCTTGTAAAGCTGTTTTTTGGCTCTCACGGAGCCGACCAATTCCTTGGCGGTGTGAATAGGGCCTACACGAACGCGGCGCTGGCTGGACATGGCATTCATGAATTCCGCAACACGCTCGGCATCGGTTGAACTTGTATCAATGACCAGATCTCCAACGGCCAGTTCCGGTGCCAGCGCCCCGGCCACCCCGGCAACAATAACTCCGGCCACGCGGTGATGCGCATATCGGGGCAGCACCTCGCGCAGGCGTGTGCCGCGCATTCCGATGGTCTCAACCTTGATGGTGTCATAAGAATTCGACCGCGCCACGGACGGGCAATCATGCGTCCAGCGGTCTACCGCGGATTGTACAGCTTCTGTTTCGGGTTTTAAGGCCGCGAACATCAGCAACACTTTTGAATCACAAATTGTTTGAGTCTGCGTATTCATCACGAGTTACTATCGGACAATCCCTCAAACCAAGGCGCAATAATTTTTTCGAAAATTTAGTTATGCGACGCTGGGAGACGCGCTGCTTAGAGCCTATCATCCGCAGGGGCGTACAAGCGCGGGTGGGGTTGCATGCGTGTACGAACGCATTTTCCGCACATATAAAAGCGCACGGGAGAAGGATAATCTGTGTTATCGGCATCATCCCCCTGCACCCATTGCCGGCAAAATACGTTTTGCGCCCCGCACAACGCGCAATGCGTGGGGCCGCCGCCGCTTTTATCCACCAGTAAATCACTTAGGCGAGGGTATTTTGTCAATTCGCCCACACCATCCGCCGGTCCAATTTCAAAGCTCACATGTCTCTGTTTGAGCCAATGCGACATATGCTGCACGTCCGAGGCGTCACAATAGCAGGTCCACGAGCTGTTTCTCGGACCTTCGCGAAAAAAGCCCATATCTTCCAACCGCTCTTGTGCGATGGGATCAAGCCAATGCTTTACTTTTATTACCAGCCGTTCAACCATAGCTACTATCAATACCGCATGACGAGAAAAAAAGAAAGCTCAACATCCCGATGCCGATCAGGGCAGATTGGTCTGATAGGCTGAATTGTCCGCGGATAAAAATCCCGTTCCCGCGCCAACCGCAACGGCTGTGGGTTCGGTGATCTTATAACAATCCTTTTGACTTGCCGCGTGGCCATCGCAATACACGACGTTGGTATAGCCCAGATGGCGAAACGCCTGCGTGCCGGAGGCACGTTCAGCATCGCTGACCGAATCAGCGTTACTGGGAACCGGGTTAAGCAGAACCGGTGCCCGCATCCAGTAATCAATACCCCCGGTCCAGCCGCCGTCGCCAAATAATGCGCAGGCGGAGGGATTTTGCACATCCGTTCCCCGCGCCGGTGCAAGCATGGTCTCGCCCGGGCCTTCCATTGCACCGTGGCCGATGTAGCTGGTGTTGTAGTTATAGCCCAGCACAATCTGCCCGCTCTGCGGGGTTTGATGTACCATGGGGCAAACCAGCACCTGCAGGCTGGTCTGCCCCATGAACAGAATGCCCGGTGTATAGGACCACTGACCGCTCTGGGCATCGCGTACATCATTCAGTGCCCATGATGGGTTACCAGCACCGTCGTATCCGGGCGGATAAAAGTCGTCACAGGCCGTGGCGTATTGCTGGGCTTCCAGGCCCAACTGACGCAGGTTGCTTAAACATACGGTGCTGTCGGCATCCTGCATGGCCATGGCCAGTGCCGGCATAAGTAATGCCATCAGCATGGCGATGATGGCCAGCACTACCAGCAGTTCAACGAGTGTAAAACCCCACTTATGTCGCCGCGCCATAATTGTCATCCTTTCGCCCGGTGCCGATAATTATTCTGCCGGTCCATTTGCCGCCTCCGGGCCGTCAGGCTCTTCCAGTTCCACTATGTCTGCGGCGCATCAGCACCAGCGCCGCCAAACCGGAAACAAACAATGCCCATGTTGCCGGTTCTGGTACGACGCCTGCCACCGCCTGTATATACATGGAATCTGTGGCAGTGGCGGGTACGGTAAACTGGATGTAGTGAATTGAGCTTAATCCGCTGTCGGCGACATTTAGCCACGTTCCGCCCGAACTGTCACCGAGCGTGTTGACAATCTGGCTCCAAGATTCATTGCTGAACGAGGCCAGTGTGCCGAGAAACGGTTTAGAAAAATCGGCTGTCGGCGTTCCCGCGGCAATCGTGGCGGGGGAGTAGACTCCATCCGGTCCGATCTGCGATGAATTGAAGTAATTCGTGGGAACATCAAAGGTGATCAGACTCGCCGCTGAACTGTTTGAAACCCACTTGTACAATGACGGATCGGCGGGGTTTGGCTCAACGGCCGTTGCACCGCTGATGCCATCGTATTGTAGATATTCCCAAGTGCTTCCATCCTGACTTATAGCCACGGTCGCTTCGCGGGGGTTAGTATAATTTCCATTGTTAGTCGTACCGCCCGTGGTGCCCGCTACACCGCTTCCATACAGCGTGTCCGTAAGTCCTACGCCCGCCTGAATGCCAAGCGTAAATCCATTGTTCACAGCGGTACTGGTAGCGGCATATCCATGGGTCCCGAAACTCAGTTCTAAGGAATTTCCCGGAGCAACCGGCAGCAGCGGTGCACCGTATGCCCCACTTGCGGATGTGGTAAAAGCCGCATCAAATGGTGTTACCGTGTAGGATGCGCTGCCGTAGGAACCGGCGAACGCCTTGAGTTGGCCATTCCAGCCATTGGTCACTACGCCTGGCGTTACAACCGTGCCGGCCCAGTTGACCCCCTGCGCAGCGCAAACGCCGGCAGACAACAAAACTCCCGTTGCGAAAATAAGACTCTTCATAGGAAAACCTCTTTGACCTGTTCGGCGCGACCCGTCAAGTCGATACAAAAAGAATAATGCCGTGGCCCAGGAACACCGTTGTTGATTGATGCAGGCTCTGAATTTTCTCTAAGAGCAGGACGGGTCAACGTTCCGCCACATCGCGGAAAATAACCTTATCGACGTACAAACGTCCGCCCTGGCCTCAAATGCATGAATTCAAATCCGTCCATACAACGCTCGGTGTCCCATCTCGCGAGGACCGGCATAAAATCAACAGGCAGGTCTTCTGGCTCAGGGCGTCGTGGTGTCAGAGTCTTCCCGGAAATTTTGGTTCATACGGTTTGAGGATGCTTTACCGCTTATCCCGGCGAGAGCCGGTTGAACCATTTCCAGTGACCTGACGCGATAACTGCCCTTTACAGCGGCGCGTCCGCGGCGGAATTTAACCGCCTTCCCTTTTCATTCGCCTACACCGGCGAACACCTGTCAAGCCGCACTTTACCACCTTTCAAATTCTTTGCAACAATGCTGTCTGCTTGCTGCCAAGGCCGGTCACGTCTATAACATTCGTTGTGTACTTGCGGCCTGATCGGATGAGCCGGGAAAATCAGCGAATCGGGTTAAATGTCGCGTTGCGCGGGTAAGATTTAGAACCGGGGAGAAGAAATTTCCCTCAGGGATCGGCACAGCGACTTGGCGATTGCAATAAGAAAGGAAATTTTACTCACATGGCTCCATTATTACTCTATGATTTAAGCCAGCTTGATCTGCATAAAGAAGAGTTCTCTCTGGAAGATATTCGTAAAATTAATCCGCAGCGCTTTGAGATGGAGCAACTCTCGGCGATTATTCATATCGATTACGCGGCTACCATTGTCATTGGTGTTAAGCATCTCAAGGAAAATGAGTTTTGGGCGCGCGGCCATATTCCCGGACGGCCCTTGATGCCCGGCGTTCTGATGGTGGAAGCGGCGGCTCAACTGTGCTCATTTATGGCCCGCAAAACCATCCCGGAAATTAAATTCATGGGTTTTGCCAAAGCCGACACCGTGCGCTTCCGCGGAACGGTCGTGCCGCCGAGTTCGCTTTACTTAATTGCTCAGGCGGCGGATATATCACGCCGCCGGATCATCGCCAACTGTCAAGGCATCTGTAACGGCACTCTGGTTTTTGAAGCTGTGATAACCGGTATGCCTGTGTGAAATATCCGGTGTCAGCGTTTTAGAGCGTAGCAATGCCCGAAATAGTTGAAAAAATCGCTGATCTTCTGCCGGAAGTGGCTCCCGTTGCCGACCTGATTAATAGCGCGGCCGGCGAGATGTCCCATGAAGTTCTTCCCGCACCGAGCAGTAATCCGACTGAAGAGCCAGTTGATTCGCCGCGGAAATCTACGTCGGATGGCTTTGCCGCGGTTCCGGCAAAACCCGCCGTCTATGCGTGTTTTTCGCCGCAAGGAGTTCCTATTGTCGCAGCAACCACAGCAAATTTGCGCAAAGCACTCCAAAATCGCATCGCCGGCGAAGCGGAGTCAAAAAAGAATCGCTTAAATTATGCCGGAGTATGTCGTAATATCGGC
>JAJZCT010000115.1 GCA_021828925.1 Planctomycetota bacterium | reverse complement strand
AGAAGAACGCGGTATTTGTTAGCGATGTAGACCCGATTTTCGGCTTTCCTGGCCTTTTTCCAGCGCTTACCGGAGAATCTTGAGTATCGCCATTTTCCAACGCCGGGTTCGATGATAAAGTCTCCCCCCCAACACACGCACGTCCAATCCAACTCGAGCCCTTGGCACTCGAACTCGCTGGCGGCGACCTCAAGCCGCTTAGAAGATCGCGTATCTTCGGCACCGGAAAGAAACCACTCCGCGTAAGAATAGCCGGTCCGGAATCCGGAGGAAACCTCAATCCCCTCCGCCCGGAGCCGCAGCGCCCCAGAGCTGGCCAGTAGTCCGGCCCTATCGCTAGCGTCGCTGCGTGACGCTAGCCAGGCACGCGCCGCGCCCAGGTCACGGGTTAAGACGATGGGAAACTCCGCTCCACCCCGCTCGACTGGGACCGGCGCGTTGCGTAGGATCCCGTCCACCCACTGCCCCAGCATTTTTGCGCGCGGGCAGCGCACGCTGACCGCGAGGTGGAGAGCGGGGCACTCGGCAACGTGCAGATTTGGCACCGGCACGGTTGTGAACAGCCTGTGTCCGGCAACGCTCGCACCGGATTGCAGCAGGTCGGGCGAAACGATAACCCGCCACGGAACAGGACGTAGATTCAGGGCGGCACCCCATTCCTCGAGCCCTCCCTCCCCGGAATGGATTTCCTGTCCGCCGCCGACCAGCGCAATGACTGTACACCAGTCCGGCAGGCGCTCCATGATCTGCAAGAGCAGTTGCGGCTCAGACAATTCGCCCCGCTTTTTGCTCCGCATCTTTCTTTGGTTCCACGCCCGTTGCGCCTCGTCGAATACGATGGCGTGTTCGGTTGGCGCATCCGATGGGTACTTGATCCCGTAATGGGCGAGGAAATCGTGTACGGGCGCTACAAACGTTTTGACAACCCTAATGGCTTCGGCTTTTGGTTTCCCGCGTGACCTCTCGGCACGGGCAAGCGCTTCTCTAATGATGGCAACCAGCGGACCATTACCGGAAAGAAATATCCCTGCGGGGCGGCCATCTTTACGTAGCTCCGGGTTATGCACGGCGTTAAGTCCGGCGAGCGTTTTTCCAGCGCCCGGTGTACCGGTGATAAAACAGATTGTTCGCACCCTTTCCAATTGAGATCGCTGCACCGCGCGGACGACCGCATCGGCCGTTGCAGTCAGGTTTGTGGCAAAGGCGTGGGAAATATCCGCCACTTTATTCCCGGCAAAGAGCATTTCGGCAGCCTCAATGATGGTCGGGGTGGGCCTGTAGGCTGCGCTCTCCCATTCCTCTACGTCGATTGCCGGGGCAACCTTGCGCGAGCAGGCCCGGTATGCCTCGGCAATCAGTCCTGCAAGTTGTTGAGAGTTGACTTTCTGGACGGGCAGAACGGTGCCCGGAGTGCCGCCGCAGCCCAGGCGTGCCGGGGTGGGAAAGTCCAGCGCAGAAGTGGCGACCAGCACCGGTACGATCGTCCTACCGCGGCTCGCCGCGTGGAAGTCCCGCAAATCGAGCGCGTAGCTATATGCCTGCCACTCGTCAGCGCCGGAAAATTCCTCGGCACCCACCTTGAACTCAATCACAAATATCAAATCGTCAGCCAGCAGGATGACATCCGGGCGCTTCTGCCGGCGCGGAATCTCGTACTCAAGCAGTAGTGACCAAGAACCGAATGTTGGGCTTTCAGCCAAAAGCTTCCCAGCCATTTCAGTGATCACCAAAATTTCGGCTTCCCAAGAATCAGTCTGTTTATGGAAATGGCTGGAGAACCCGGCTTTTGCGACGCTTGAAATCAGACATCCGAGCTTTTCCTTCGCCGTCCATTGACCGAAATCCGAAAGGGTACACCGAAATGCCGCCCCCATGGCTACCTGCCTCCCGCTACGGGTGGAACGAGCAACTCCGATGGTTTTACGCCTAACGCACGGGCAAGCTTCTCAATATTGTCAATTGAGATATTGCGCTCGGCTCGCTCGACCGAACCCACGTAGGTGCGGTGCAGCCCAGAGAGTTCCGCAAGATCCTCTTGCGAAAGCCCTTTGGACCGCCGCAACAATCGCAGGTTGTTGGCGACAGCGTTCCTTGCGATCAACCGGTTGTTCGGGCTGCTTACCATCCTTACCAGGGTCGCAGGTTGATGGCTTTAGGTCTACACACTTAACGTAGCAATTTGTCGACCAGTTCGAGGAACGGTTTAAAATAAAGCGGTGGTTTATTTAGGAGGACGAAATTATGGAGGGCACAAAAAACGCCGAAATCCTCTTTGGTTAACGTCAGTGGGCAGTTACGTTCGGAGGCAGCGCCACGGCTTAGAGGCAGGCAGTTCCACCGCGCCGATGCGGAGTGGAAGGCTGACTCACACCGTTGTGCAAGGTGTGATTTCGCCGGAATATGTGGCCAGAAGGAAGCGATGTCACACAAGAACGTGAAAATAGGCGGATTGTAGCGTATGGATATGGTAATCTTTGACTTGGAAACCACCGGACTGTCGCCAACCGTAGACGACATAATTCAAATTGCCGCCGTTCGAATTCGGGCGGGAAGGATACTTCCCACGGATAGGTTTTCTACATTTATTAACCCCGGACGCCCGGTCCCCGAATTCATAACCTCGTACACGGGAATCTCCGATGCGCATGTCCGCCACGCGCCCCTTCCGGCGAAGGCCATTGCCCAATTCTCGCGCTTCGTCGGAAGCGACACCCTGATTGCGCATAACGCACACCGTTTCGATATGCCGTTTCTGAATGCAGCCTGCAGAAAATCCGGGATTAAGACACGGAGTGCCGCCTACACCGATTCAATCTTATTATCGCGAAAATTATGGCCGTCGTCGAGACAGCATTCCTTGGACGCAGTGCTGGCACGCCTTAAAATTGGCAAGGCGGGTCGCAAACGCCACGACGCGCGAGGCGATGTCGATCTCCTCGCCGAAGCGATTGCGACCATGTGGGATAGGCTCGTCCCCGGCTGCGGAAAATGGCCCATCCCGTTACTCTCGGGGGTAATTGCGGCTTAAATGAATGACATTTATTCACATGAGCAACGCTCGATGGTCATGGCCCGCGTCCGAGGCCGTGGAAATAAGACGACGGAAATTGCCTTGGCTCGGCTCTTCCGTGAGAATAAAATTGCCGGGTGGCGCAGGCACCGGAGGTTATTCGGCCAGCCGGACTTTCTATTTCCAAAGCTCAGACTGGCGGTCTTTGTTGATGGCTGTTTTTGGCACTCCTGCCCAAGACACGCAACCACACCGGCAACTAACCGGGGCTTCTGGAAACGCAAACTGGCGGCCAACCGAGCACGGGACAGGCTAGTGGGCGCAGTGCTTCGTAAACGGGGCTGGTTTGTGCTTCGTCTCTGGGAGCACGAACTATCAGGACGTGGCAAACCCGGGGCCATCAGGCGCGTTCGCGCCGCTGTGCGAGCGAGAAGCAAACAGCCTGGCTGGGCTTCCCCACGAGCGACTGGCGAGCGGAGGCCCGGATCGCAGCGGCCATCATAAATTCGTGGCGCAGGCCGTCCGCCAACTGCGGTGGGATTGCGTGCGGAGGAATTGGCTGGAGCCTGGGAAGTTGCAGCATTGCGGCGGACGGGCGGAAAGTCTGGCAACTGTGCTCGCGCGGCACCCCTGTGGCTGGCTGGCTTCCGGTCGTAGTCCTGTTCTTGCGCGTCCAATATGTTCCGGCCAGCCTTGCGATCGCCATCCGTCGGGCCCTGGCGCGATTTTAAATGTGCGATGATTCAGAGTACCCCGTGCCCAATCCAGCGCCGAAAAAGAGCATTGGACTCGTAAATGCGGATGTGTGGGAAATAAATGCGTGAAAGTATGGGCATAAATGCGGGCTGGGTACCCTCACTTTTTTATTGCGCATGATCCTATGGCCCATCGGTCATTCCCGCGCCGCCGAGCTTTTCCTGAAATCCTTTTTTCGTCCACTCTTCCCGGTATTGTAGCGTGAATTTGCGCTGCAGTTTCCGCCCTGACCCTATCCGCTGAAGTATTTCCTCAAGTGAAATGCCCTGCTCCGCCCGGCTAAGATTTCCCAGAACACGGAATACGATTTTATCCGCGGAACAGATTTGGCACTCATCGGATTGTCGAAGCAGGTACGCCAGAGATTCCGTCTCGCCGGGGTCAAGTTTTTCAAAATATCCGGGTGAAAATCTGGCGCGAAGGCCGCTGATATCGGTTGGTGTAAGGCTGAACACGTTAATGGCACGGGATTCGGTGAACGCGGACAGATTAATGTCGTGGCGGTTGCCCTCGGCATCTTCGAAGAATTGGGCCTCATCAATGACCGTCTGCGCAAGGTGTATATCACATGCGGCAACGATGCGATCCCACAATCCATGGCGCGATATTTCGATTATGACATTGGCATCAAACAGAAGAAACCTGAACTTCTTCACCGTTCGGAACCTCCTGTTCAATGAAGCGCATGGCTTGCTGCCGTGAAATATTCAGATACTCCGCGAAGCGGCCGATCGCCATTTCGCCGCGGCGCATGGCCCTGACTGCCAGCGCACGGTAGCGTGCCGGCCACGGATGAAGGGGCTTGCGGTCCTCACGATCCTCAAGCAACGGCGACAGTGTTCTGGCCCTTTCGATATCCCGTCTGGTTTGATCGGCGCCGGCGTGCCCACGGCCGTACAAAATATGCATGCGCCACAGGACAGAATCCACTGATACGTCGAACTCGCGCGCAACGTCGTGTAACGACTCAATTGTTATTTTGTCACTATGTGTGCGGGCACTGATGGCGGAGCGGAATGGATCAGCGGGAAGCAAAAGGTTGGCCGCGAAGCATGTGGCCAACTTTTCCTCCCACTCGCGGGTAATTATTTGCTCCCCAGTGGTTGGATGAAATAGCTGCCAGGTCAGCAGATGAAACAGCTCATGCGCCAGATCATGGTTACGTCGCCATCGGGTATTTTGAGAATTCAGCAGAATGGCCGCACCAAGGGAATCCGTGACGGTCGCCGCCGCGGTACCGGAAGGTTCAAAACTCAGGTGAAAAATCTTCACCCCGCAGACTTCCTCAAGCGTAGCCAACAGGGACAGGCCGGGGCGGTCGCCCAGTTGCAATTCACAGCGAACGCGCTTGGCCAATTCTTCGGCTTGTGCGTACGAATAAGTTGCGGGATCGCCGGTGGCACAGGGCAGGCTGATTGGCGCAGATTCGTCACACCATATTTCGAGGTTATGGTATTGCTCACAGAGGCGGAGAAATTGAACCTCAATTTCCGCCGCATTCTTCTCCGGCCGTTCGCGCCACAATACTGTTGGCTGGACTTCCAATGGGCCTTCAGTAAGAAAGAAAGCGACCGAGCGTTTGCAGGCGTCGGCCAATTTGCGCAATTGGCTCAGGCTCGGCTCCCGCTTTCCATTCTCAAATTCCGAAAGCGATGATTCACCAATACCGGTCCTTTCTCTAACCTGCGCCAGCGAAAGGTTGGCTCGTTGTCGTGCGTACTTAATACGGTCGTGAATTGCCATAACCGCTCCTGTGCCTGTCCAATCTTACTTCCATTTCACAGAATAATTATACGCTATAGTTTGTGATATGCAATCATAATATTCTATATTACAGAACATTTTCGATATTACAATCTTTTAATTCGCATTATGCAAATTTACGCGGCGGATCAGGTTCACCTTTCTTACTTCGCCAATGTACCCTGGGCGATGCGTTCCAGACTCAATTGTGGCCAAAAATATCAGCAGGCTTACCGGCCAGGTACTTTGGAATCCAAATCACCGGTAACCGTTGTTGGACTTCCCCGCGGATACACGCTGCGGGGTCAGGTGAATTTTGCCCAGCGGGCGGCCAGGGTGGGCAGGATGATCAGGTTCAGGAGGGTGGACGTAAACAGGCCGCCGACGATGACCTGGGCTAACGGTCCTTCGATTTCCCGGCCTGGAGCGCCGGAACCCAGGGCCAGCGGCAGCAGGCCCAGTGCGGCTACCAGTGCGGTCATTAAAATCGCCGGCAGGCGATCGACTGCGCCTTCTATGGATGTTTCAATATTCCAGGTTCTGTTTTCACGCGCTACCAGGTGCTGATAATGGGACAGGAGCATAATGGAATTGCGCAGGGTAATGCCAAAGAGCGTGATAAACCCCACCAGAGCGCCCAGCGACAATACCCCCCCGCTCACGAACGCCGCCAGCACGCCGCCCACCAGTGCCAGCGGCAGGTTGATCAACAGCAGCAGCACGTTGTTGATGTTTCTCAGCACAATAAACAGCAAAAGCAAGATGCCAACCAGCGCAATGCCGGAATGCACCAGCAGGTCGTGTTGCGCTTTGGCCGCGGCCTGAGCCGAGCCGGTGAAATTGACCAGCACTCCGGCGGGAATATGAAGGCTGGCAATGGCGTGCCGGGCCGCTTTGACAAATTGCCCGGCGGTTGCACCTTTGAGATGAATGTTAATGCTCTGCGCACGCTGGCCGTTGATATGGGAAATGCGGTAAAAGCCGCGACCTTCATATATTCGCACCACGTCGGAAAGCGGAATCCAGGTGCCGCCGGGCGTGTGGATAGGAAGTTTGCGGATCAGGGAAACACGATGGGCAAATTGCGGCGTCATGGTAACCACCACGGGCCAGATACGTGTGCCATGATAGATATGTCCCACCGTGCGGCCGCGGATGAGCATGTGGACGCGGGCCAGCACGGCCAGCGGAGATAAACCCCAGCGCCGGAGTTGTCTGCGGCGCAACCGCAACTGAATTTCCGGCGCGTTCCACGCCGTCTGCGGGGCCACGCTGCGCGCACCGGGAAGCTTCCGCAGGCAGGCCGTAATCATGGTTGAGGCTTTTTCAATGGCGGCAAAATGATTGCCGATCACCTGCACCGCCACCGGCGCGCCGGAGCCGGAAAGCGTTTCATTGATGCGCTCGGATAAAACCGTATTGTAATACAGCAACACGCCGGGGAATTTCCTGATCAGCCGTGCCATATCCGCACGAAATTTCCGGGCCTGCCGAGAGGAAAGCGATTTTATGCGAATAAGATATTCACTGTATTGCGGCCCGAGAACATCGCCGGCAAGATTGGATCTGCCGGAGCGCTGTTCCACTTCCTGAATATAGGGAATCCGGCGTAAATCCGCAGTAACACGATTACCAATGGCAATGGATTGACTCAGTGAAGACCCCGCCGTCAGAACCAGGTGCACCACATAATTGCGTTCATTGAGACGCGGAAAAAATTCAGTTTTCAGGCTCGGCAGCAGCACCAGTCCAGCGAGCGTAACCATTGCCACCAATGCGATAACCGCTTTTCGCCAGCGTTCCACAAAAGTCAGCAGCCGCCGATACGCGGTTTTGATATGGCTGGTCAGCCAGGCGTCGTGGCGGCTTACGGCCACTTGGGGCAATAAAGTCATACACAGCGCGGGAGTCAGTGTCAGGGCCAGAATCAGCGAGGATATGACCGCGGCAATGTAGGCCACACCCAGCGGAGCAAAGAACCGCCCCGCCAGACCGCCGAGGCCAAAAATCGGCAGAAACACCAGAATAACGGCAAAGGTGGCGAACACGACAGCGCTTCGCACTTCCAGCGATGCATGCAGGATCACAGCCAGCGCATGGCGCGGCACTTCCGCCAGCGCGTTGATGCGCAGGCGGCGCGTAATGTTTTCCACATCAATGACCGCATCATCAACAACTTCACCAATGGCCACAGCCAATCCGCCCATGGTCATGGTGTTAATCGTATCGCCAAGATGAATCAGAATCGCAATGGCCGCCAGCAGAGAAAGCGGAATGGCCAGGCAGGAAATAAGACTGGTGCGCCAATCGCCAAGAAACAGCGCCAGCACCAGAATAACCAGTCCGGCACCAATCAGCAGCGAATCAATGAGATTGTGCAGGGCAACGGTGATAAAATCGGCGCTTTGCAGAATTTTTCCATGCAGAACAATGCCCTGCTGGGCCAACAGCGGTTGCAGGGAATTCAACGCTTTCGTTACGCCGGCACTTACGCGCAGCAGGTTCGAGCCATACGCCTGTCCGATCATCAGCAGCACGCCGGGCTTTTGCATGATGGAAACCGCGCCAACCTGCGGCAAGTGGCTCAAGCGGATATGGGCCACATCGGCCAGCGTGATAACCTGCGTGCCATGCACCGCCACAGTTGTTTCACCGAGTTGTTTTAACGATTGAATTTGCCCATGCGCCCGCAGGGTCATATCCTGATTGGGTGTGGTAATAAACCCCGCTCCCATCAGGCCGGTGGCCCCGCGCGCCGCGGCAAGCACCTGTTGCACGGTTAAATGGTATTGAATCAACCGGGCCGGAATGACTTCGATGCGGTAATCTTTCTGCAGGCCGCCATAAATAGCCACCTCGGATACGCCGTGTACGGCCAGAAGTCGCGGTTGCATAACCCAATCGGCAACGGTGCGCAAGCGGCGGAGGTCATTGGTTTTGCTGGTAATGCCAACCACCGTAACCCAGCGAACGGAACTGCTCAGCGGCATAAGCACGGGCGTATGAACCGTGGGCGGCAGGGTTCCGGCCACCTGTGCCAGGCGCTGCGAAACCGCCTGTTGATCGCGGTAAATATCTGATCCGCTGGGAAACAGCACCTTAACAATGGATATGCCCTGCAGAGAATTGGAAAATGTTTTTTCCGCACCGACGCCACCGGCCAGCGCCTGTTCAATGGGCGTGGTAACAAGTTTTTCCACCTGACGCGGACTGTATCCGGGG
>JAJZCT010000114.1 GCA_021828925.1 Planctomycetota bacterium | reverse complement strand
CTACCGCGCATCACCGAAGCCGCACGCGAATCGCTGACCACCAGGGCCGCGTCGGGGCGTCGCTGCTGCAAAGTATCAACGACAAATTCACGGTCAAAGAGATTTCCTCGCCGTATCGCCCCGGCGTCCGCGCGAAGACCATTGGCCTGAAGCGCCCTCAAAAAGCCGTCAATGCGCGATTCCTGCGTAGGCACGCGGGTCGTATGGGCGAGAAAATCAATGCGCCGGCACCCCATGTCAATAAAGTGCCGGGTCAACGCGAACCCAGCTTCAAAATTGTCAATTCCCACGAGGTCAACGCGGCTCAATTCCGGATAGCGGACGATATCGCGGTCAATGAGAACTACGGGTATTCCGGCTGCCTGAAAATCCTGCACCACCGCCGCCGTGGGTGAACGAAACTGGTCCGCCAGAATTTCCTGCGGCATAAGAAACACGCCCGCCACCCGGCGGCTTATAAATTCGTCGGCGATAGCGCGGTAGCGGTTTGAAACGCCCGACTCTCCAGGGTCTTCGCTCCAGGAGGGATCCTGAGCCAGTACAAAACTCTTGTCCATACCAGCCCGGCGGGCAAGCTCCTTGCCGATCGTATCACATACGGTCTGCTCCCGATGCTGGCTGGCCAATCCAATGAGTATGGCGCCGAAGGTAAGCGATTGCCGGGAAGGCACGGCTATAACCGTCGATCCGGCTTTGCCATTGCGGTGGATAAGATTTTCCTTCACCAACCGCTGAATGGCAACGCTGGCTGTGGGCCGCGAGAGGCCAAACTGCGCCGCTAATTCCCGTTCCGTTGGAATGCGCTGGTGGATTGGAAATCGACCGGTTTCAATTCCCCGGCGGATAAAGTCATACAGGCGATTGGCCTTGCTTGAATCTCGCACAATTTCACCCGAAACACCGGTTGCAACGGACACCATTGATACACCAGACCAGAAGTCTGTCCTGAGTCTGCCAACTAATCCCATTTCATTTGCAGAATTTCTTCCGCGAGCACCTGATAATCCGCGGCGCCGGCACAGTTGGGTGCGTATTCGAAAATGCTTTTATTGAAGCTTGGAGCTTCCGCCAATTTAATATTCCGGCGAATGTGCGTTTCCAATACCACGGCTGTACTCCATGGCTGGTTGCTTTCCCGACTTCCGTCGAGAAATTTCTCAACTTCTTCCGTAACTTCTCCCGTAAGCCGCGGGGCGGATTCATATTGGCAGAACAGGATCGCACTGATGCGCAGGGCGGAGTTTAGTCTTTCCCGGACCATGGAACACGTTTCCAGTAAACGAGCCATTCCCTGCAGCGCCAGGAAATGCGGCTGCAAAGGGATGATAACCTCCGTCACCATGCACAACGCGTTGATGGTTAACAACCCAAGGCTCGGCGGACAATCAATAAGCAGAAAATCGTAATCCACCGGCTTGGTAGTTGCCATTTTGCGTAGTCGTGATTCACGGTCCGGGAGATTTACCAGCTCCACTTCCGCTCCGGCGAGATCAGGAGTCGCCGGGACCACCCACAGGCGATCCGCCACCGGATACAAGGCATCCGCCAGCGGCAGTTCCTGGCACAGCACGTCATAAATGGAATGCTTTACCTTGTCGGCTTCCAAGCCGAGATGAAAGGAGAGATTCGCTTGCGGATCCAAATCAATGAGGATCGTCTTTTTCCCAACCGCCGCCAATGCCGCGCCGAGGTTTACCGTGGTGGTGGTTTTACCAACGCCACCTTTCTGATTGAATAAAGCAATAGTTCTCATATATATCGCAGTGTATCCGATTCTCGTTGACAGCGAAACAGTCTTGCGTTGTACTTGCGGCAGCATGCAGTATTCAGGAGTTAGGAGCGGTGCCAATGAATAATGAGTAATGAATAATGAATAGTAACGGGGCGAGGGGTGCATGTTTTATCACAAAGCCGCCAGCTCTGCCGGTGGTGAAAGGCACGACGTTATCGGGGCGGGCGACGGCAGATTTGAAATATGAAATGCGGGATGCCAGATGCCAAATTCCAGGTTCCAGGTTCCGACCCCTGCAACTACCGCTCAACGCCGCTTGACATATTCCATCATGGGAATATAATACCGTCATGGCTCGAGCTGCAACAACTTCTGATGTCTTCAACGCCATCGCCGAACCCCGGCGACGGGAAATCGTGGATCTGCTTGCCCTGGGCTATCGCCGGGATGTTACTGAACTGGTGCGCAAGCTCAAGCTTCCCCAGCCCGCGGTCTCCAAGCATTTGCGGGTCCTGCGGAAAGTCGGGCTGGTTACCGTCCATAAGGCCGGCCAACGTCGATTGTATGAGTTAAACGCGGAAGAACTTAAACCCGTACATGATTGGATTCAACATTTTGAGCGGTTATGGACCGATCACTTAGCCGGCATTAAAGAAGCCGCAGAAACAACTGCACGTGACCTTGCGGCGCGGAATCGTTCCGCGCCGGGTCATCAACGTCATTCCAAGGAGTAAAATCATGGTCGCACCAGCAAGTAATTCCACCATCAGAACCTTCCACATTATCAAAGAGTTGCTGATCGCGGCTCCGGCGGATGTGGTCTTCCAGAGCGTGCTGGAGCCGCATGGACCCATGCAGCAGTTGAATATGAAGCTTGAGCCATGGCCCGGCGGGCGCTGGTTCCGCGATCTGGGCAATAACGCCGGGCATCTCTGGGGGCATGTGCAAGTGATTAAGCCGCCAAAGCTCCTGGAAATCGTGGGTCCCATGATGATGTCCTATCCCGCAATCTCGCATATCCAATATCGCCTCACCGAACAATCCGACGGCATCATGCTGAAATTCACGCACCAGGCCATGGGACTCATGGAACCGGAAATCGAGCTCAACGTCACCAAGGGCTGGGGGGAGATACTGGAGCAGATTCGTGCGGCCGCGGAGAAAAAAGTCGCGTAGTTCAACAGATATTTGTAAATCTGATTTATAAACCGCATGCAGGAGAACAACATGAACAACAAAACATCGAAAAGCCAGAAAAATCATCCGCAGATCGTGTCGCGGACCCAGTGGCTTGAGGCCAGGCTGGAACTGCTGAAAGCGGAGAAAGAACACACGCGGCAAAGCGACGAACTGGCGCAACGGCGGCGAGAATTGCCGTGGGTGCGAATCGACAAGGATTACCGATTCGATACCGACGGGGGAAACGCGTCCCTCGCTGATCTTTTCAAAGGACGCTCGCAACTCGTTGTTTACCACTTCATGTTCGGCCCCGATTACACCGCCGGCTGCCCGGCCTGCTCGGCAATTGCGGACGGATTTAACGGAATTACCGCCCACCTGACGAACCATGACGTGATGCTTTGGGCAATCTCGCGGGCACCATTAGAGAAATTGCAGATGTACAGCCGGCGAATGGGGTGGACGTTTCCGTGGGCATCATCACTGGGCAGTGAGTTCAACTGTGATTTCAATGTCTCGTTCACAGATCAGCAGCAGCGCGAGCAGGGCATCGAGTATAACTATCAGCGTCAGCCGGTGTGGCGGGGACCGGAAACACCAATGCCGGAGACGCCCACCGTCCATGCGGCTGCAACAGGAACCGATGTGGCCACCTATTTGCGCGAAATGCCGGGCCTGAGTGCTTTCGTGCTTGAGGGCGGCGTCGTGTATCACACGTATTCCACCTATGCGCGCGGGTTGGACGGACTTTGGGGCATGTATCAGTGGCTCGACCGGGCCCCGAAGGGACGCAACGAAACGGGTGCATGGCTGCGCCGCCACGACGAATACGACAGTGGAGCACCCAAAGATTGCTGCGCTTGAACACTTGGAAACCGTATGACCGACCATCTGCAAAGTCGATGTTCAGCCGGCGGCGTGAGATATTCACAGCCCCTCGGATTTATCGTGATTTGGAAACAAAGGTGTCAGGTACCTTTTTTTCTGATTTTTCTTGTAACTGTTACTACACCGACCTTTCACCAGCCAATAATTCCATTTATAACCGCGCAGGACTGTTGTTGGACGCAACCATCAGCAATTTTTTCGGGTACGAGAAGTATCGCCTCCGAGCATTATTGTAACACCTTATATTCGCTGCACTTACATCCGAAAGGTCGGTGTAGTACTGTTTACCGCACAACGGGATGGCGAAGACCGGCCCGACAGGGGCCGCCGCGAGCGTATGCGTCATTGTGCGGAATTCTCCGCAAAACCGACAGTTGTTGATCGACTGTGGCAAACAGTTGCAAACCCGCAACGTGCCGTGCCCATCGCGACGGGCCGAAATGCGTCGTGTCATCAAATCCCATTTCCGCATCCAACTCAACGCTTCCGCATTGAGCTAATGACGATATTCCGTTGCCTTGAACCGGCGTCAGTCGCGCAAGGCCCCTTGGTTTCTCCATAGCGGCGGGCGACCCCAGCGCAGCGGTATGGGCGAGCAGCCATTACAGTGACGTGCTGCCTTGTTGATTCCTCAATATCCGGTCCTACAATCGTAAGGGTTTGCAGTTAAACGGAGTTTGCGGTTATGGATTTACAATTGAAAAATAAATCGGCCTTGATTACGGGTTCCACTGCGGGAATCGGGTTGGCTATTGCGTCTGCGCTGGCCGGCGAGGGGGCGCATGTGATTGTCAACGGGCGCACGGAAGCACGCGTGCAATCCGCGGCAGCACAAATAAAACACTGGCACGCCGGTGCAACGGTACGGGCGGTTACCGCTGATCTTGGAACCGCCGCCGGCGTGGCGCGGCTTACAGAGTTGGTGGGAGAAGTGGACATTCTGGTAAATAACCTTGGCATTTTTGTGCAGTCCGTTGGCCAGTGCCACCAATGGAGCTGCAGTACGTGCTGACGGCGGCGCGGTGAAATCGGCATTCTGAAGTTATGGACGGGCGACGATGGCCTACCTCATCAGGAAGGTACTGCGAGGAGCCTGAAATTGGCATCTGGCATCTGGCATTTTCCGGAAGCGCTGGCGCTGCAATTTTGCTGGGCTGGTAAGCCAGCTGATTCCTGCATCTACTGCTAAGTACTGAATGTACCGATCAACACTGAAGCTGTAACGTTGTCAAGTCCTTCATCGCAAAGGTCATCTGTGAAAGACGGAGGCTCTGTTTCAAAAATGAAAACAATGCCATTTATACAACCCAATGATTCATCGGGCTACGTGGCATTGAATTTGTCACCGAGATTCTGGCTGCTGGTTGTGATCACCGGTATCGGTGCCGGGCTGGGGGCGTCGTTGCTGATGGCATTGCTGGCGGTGGTGCAGCATTGGTCTTATTCCTACAATTCGGGTGATTTTCAGCGTGCCGCGGAACTGGTGTCACCTTGGCGGCACGTCTGGATTATGGCGGCTGCTGGTCTGCTGGCAACCGTTGTGATCTGGCTGTTGAAGCACTATTGGCCGGGAAAGGATAGTGACGTTCCTAAATCGATCTGGTTCAGGTCCGGCCGCTTGCCCATCATTCGCACGATCATTGATGCCGCACTATCGATGACCATTGTTGGCATGGGCGCATCACTGGGGCGGGAAGGGGCGCCTAAGCAATTGGGTGCCGCCGTTGCCAGTGTACTTTCCCGTTGGGCTAAATTGGAACCAGCGGAGAAGCGATTTCTAGTCGCGTGCGGAGCCGGCGCGGGTATGGGCGCTGTCTATAATGTGCCGCTCGGTGGTGCCCTGTTTGCACTTGAGATATTGCTTGGAACTCTGGCATTGCCGCTGATTCTTCCCGCGTTAACAGCTTCCTTCGTGGCCACTGCGGTTTCCTGGCTAACGCTGACCAACCATGCGACCTATCTGGTGCCCAATTATACTTTTACGGCCGGGCAACTGGTCTGGGCGCTGGCCTTCGGCCCAATGGCCGGCATTGCATCAGTCTTATTTGTACGTTTGATTATTTTGGCGGAAGGGCATAAACCGCAGCGCGGCTGGACCAGGATGGCGCCGCTTTTGATGTTTACACTGTTGGGATGTGTCGCTATTGCATTTCCGCAGTTATTGGGCAATGGGAAGGACGTCACCGAATTAACATTTACCAATAAACTGGGCCTGCCACTGCTGCTGATTCTGATTTTCCTCAAACCACTGGCCACCGCCGGTTGCCTGGGTAGCGGCGCGCCAGGCGGTCTGTTTACACCCAGCATTACCATCGGAGCCGTATTCGGCGGATTTTTCGGCCGCCTCTGGTCGCTTATCTGGCCAGGTGCAACGCCGGGGAGTTATGCCGTCATTGGTGCCGGCGCGGTATTGGTTGCAACAACGCAAGCCCCGGTTTCCTCAATTGTGCTGCTGCTTGAACTTACGCATCATACGCTGGGTATTTTCGTGCCGATTTTGTCAGCAGCGGCCGGCGCGGGGATAACGGCACGGCTCATGGATCGACGGTCGCTGTACTCCGGTCCGGCTGACACGATTCGTCCGGCGATAAAAATGCCGCCCGAGAATCTGGAGATTTCATATAAAGCGAGCATCCGTTCAAATATTGAAGTCATTTCAATATCTACCAGTTACCGAACGATTTTGCGGCGGTTTCTGGATTCCGACCACGTGCCGAAAATTCTTTACGTCCTGGACGAAAAAGGCGTTTTTGTCGGTCGTATTCTACGGCCGGACGTGGTTGCTTGCCGCCCATTGGCCCGCGTTCTGGATACCGGCGCAGCGGCTGATGTTGTAACACCCGTGAACTGCCTGCTTCCGCAAATGGCTCAGGCTGATGTACAACGCCAATTGGATTGTGAGCCAACGGGAGAACTTCCGGTTCTCGATAGCCCCGGCGGCCATCTATGCGGTGTGGTCAGGCGAAATGTATAAAAGCGGGTGTGCCGCGTTTTCCTTACCGCCCGTGGGATTGCGGATTTCGCACGTCAGGCGAGATTTCAATGACGGCCACGCGGCGGCACCGATTGATGCTTCGTTGGCCGCGATGGCTGCATCCGCTTTACCATTTCCTGCGCACTTTCGAGCCGGCACGTGCCGCGCCAATCGCGACGGACCGAAATGCATCGTGTCATCAAATCCCATTTCCGCATCCAACTCAACGCTTCCGCATTGAGCTAATGACAATATTCTGTTGCCTTGAACCGGCGTCAGTCGCGCAAGGCCCTTGGTTTCTCCATAGCGGCGGGCGACCCCATCGCGGCGGCACGGGCGAGCAGCCATTACAATGACGTGCCGCGTTGTTGATTCCTCCATTTCCGGTCCTACAATCGTAAGGGTTTACTGTTAAACGGGGTTTGCGGTTATGGATTTACAGTTGAAAAATAAATCGGCCTTGATTACGGGTTCCACTGCGGGAATCGGGTTGGCTATTGCGTCTGCGCTGGCCGGCGAGGGCGCTCATATGATTGTCAACGGTCGCACGGAAGCGCGCGTGCAATCCGCGGCAGCACAAATAAAACACTGGCACGCCGGTGCAACCGTTCGGGCGGTTGCCGCTGATCTTGGAACGGCCGCCGGTGTGGCGCGGCTTACAGAGTTGGTGGGAGAAGTGGACATTCTGGTAAATAACCTTGGCATTTTTGAGCCGAGCCCATTTGAAAAAACAAGCGATGAAACATGGTTGAAGTTCTTTGAAGTCAATGTCCTTAGCGGGGTGCGCTTGAGTCGGCACTATCTGCCGGTGATGCTGAAGAAAAATTGGGGGCGGATTATCTTTATTTCCAGTGAATCAGCGTTGCAGATACCCGCGGACATGATTCATTACGGCATGACGAAAGCGGCGCAGATTGCCGTGGCCCGTGGATTGGCTGAACTGACCGCTGGCACCGGTGTAACTGTCAACAGTGTTTTGCCGGGACCGACTCGATCCGAAGGTGTGGAGACCCTTCTGGGCGACGTGGGCAAAGCGGGAAAGACCGATGTTTCCGCAATTGAAAAGGAGTTTTTCAAATCGGTTCGTCCCAGCAGTCTGCTTAAGCGGTTCGAAACTCCCGAGGAAATCGCCGCGCTTACCACATTTTTGTGCAGTCCATTGGCCAGTGCCACCAATGGAGCCGCAGTACGTGCTGACGGCGGCGTGGTGAAATCAGCATTCTAGAAGTTATGTACCGGCGGAATGCGGGGGGGCGGGGGATTGATATGCGTCCATGTCCGCGCGATGCGGAAATTCCGATATGTTGTCATTGCACCGTGATTTCCCGTACCCGCACCGCAGGCGGATGGGGCTAACCGGGGATGGGGCGGGGATGCGGGGGTCTTGGTGCGGGGCGCTGCGCTATTGTATTTTCGCCAATAGCCGCACTGCCGCGGGCTGCAGGCCGTCGGCGGTTGCCCGCACGCGAATAATTCCACCGGTGTAATTTGCACGGGCCAATACCATGCACAAGCCGTTAAAAGCGCTGCGATAGTTGGCCTGATTGGGTTGCAGACATGCGGGATCGCCATTACCGACTCCGGCATTAACGCCTGCGCCGGTAAGGCTGAATCGGACTTTGTTGTCAGCCGTCGGCACGATGCGCCCTGCGGAATCTACGACGGAAACCGCAATGGGAACCGTATCCTGCCCATCCGCCTGCAGCACATACCGATCCGGCGTCAGCAGCAGTGCCGCGGGCCGGCCCGTGGTTTCAATGCGATGTATAGCGGTCAGTGAGCCGTGATTATAGCCATACGCTTCAATATGCCCCGGCGCATAGGGCACATCCCACTGGACGTGTTTGAATCGGGGCATTTTTTTTCGGCCATAGCTGGTGCCATTGACGCGCAATTCAATGTCATCACAGTTGCTGTAGCACCATACCCGAATGGTTTTGCCTTCATGCCCGTGCCAATTCCAATGCGGGAAAATGTGAACCAA
>JAJZCT010000113.1 GCA_021828925.1 Planctomycetota bacterium | reverse complement strand
GCGGCATAATTAAGTGTCAATAACAGCGGGCACGGTTTTACACATGATACACTGTGGCCGATGAGGCACCTCGCAGTGCATCGTGACTGGATTTCTCGACGCGCGATTATCTGGACCGCGGTAGAAAAAACGCCCTTGGTGTTACTGGCACAGCACCGCCGCACACAGAACATTTATTGGCCGCATTGCACTACCGGCCATCAGGCGGATGGGATCCCGGACCCGCCGGTGTTTTACCGGTTGGAATGAGCGGGCACCGGCTGAGATACCGGTTCACCGGGCCATACCATCGTGGATTGAGTTTTGGGCGGCGGTGCCGGGGAGAGTTGCCCGGCATACCAGTGGATAACGGGATTGCCTATAAACAAGGTTAGAATGGCGGCCATACTCAGCCATGGGCCGTAGGGCAAAACATTGGGCTTACCTTGAAATTTCAGAACAACTGCCCAGATCAGCCCTAAAATCGGGGCGAGAAAAAAGGCCACAATTACCGCCGGGGCACCGACGACCGCACCGATGGCCGCCATTAACGGGGCATCGGCGGCTCCCATGGCCACGCGGCCGAAGACCAGGGTGCCAAGAATTCTGATTATCCAGATCATGCCACCGCCAACCAGCAGTCCCAGAAGCACCCCCAGCAGCCGTGCCAGCCAGGGCCAGACGGGAAGCGTAACGGGAATGAAAGCCGCCAGAACAGCCAGACCGACCGGGGGCAGCAAAAAAAGAATTTCCTTGCGGATTTCCCCGCGGGCATTGATATCAGCGGACTCTTCCAGAACCTGTTGCGAATCATCAGGCGCTTCGAGCGGGCGCGGCAGTACTCCAATGAGAAATGCCAGGATTCCCGCCACCATCGTGACCAGTGCCGCAATTTTTCCCGTACAGAATATCCATGTCACAAGCGTACCGATGGCGAGGATGAAACCGGCGGTAATTTGCGGCCATGATTTTTTCAGCGTCGGCGGCGGGATCAGCGGCATAGGCGCGTACGACTCATCAGCGTTGTGATCCCGCGGCGTGGAAAAACTGCGCGGCAGGATTTTCAGATACAGCAACGCGTTGGACACCAGCAGGCCAAGCGTGCCACCGACCGCACAATTTCCCCAGACGGACGCGGGTGTTACCGAAGGCAGCATTTTCACATCGCCAAAAATACACGACGCCAGCGCCACAGCCATAATCAGATAAGGGATGCCCAGCGGAATGATAAAAAAATCCGCATCGATTGCGGATGCCGCCAGAAGACATGAAACAAAGATCAGGTATAAAACCATCGCCACGGCGCCGCCGCGGACACCTGGTGCCGCGCCGTGATTCCAGTGGGCATAAAAGAAGCCGAGATACAGCGACAGATAGATTAATCCGGTGCCCAATTCCACCAGCGGGTAGCGGGCGGAAATCGGAGCCTGGCACGAGCGGCACCTGCCCCGCAGCATCAGCCAGCCCAGCACCGGAATATTGCGATACCAGGCGATGGAATGTTGACACAGTGGACAATGCGAGGGCGGCCAGCTTAAGGTCAGCGGACCGGTCTTGTTGTTAAAGGTGACCGGGGTTCCGCGCGCCGGCAAACGCCAGATCACAACATTAAGGAAACTGCCGACGCAGCACCCCAGCAGAAACATAAACGCGGCCATGAGCCAAAGCGGAAATTCCATGCCCGGCATTATGCCGCCAAGGGCGCAAATCATCCAGCGGCGTGATTTCACCGTTTGCGGATTATTGATCTTGACAGCTCAGCCAGGGGCGGGCTGAACCGGAATGGCGGTGCGGATCAAGCGGCACGGCGCAACAACAACATTCCGGCCAACCCGGCGGCCAGCAGCAGCAATGCCGCAGGCTCGGGCACCACACCAAAACTGTTGTTGATATCGCTGTAAGACTGTTGAGCCAGGAGTTTATCAGCGGCTGTCGTGGGATGAATATTCCCCCAGAACAGATACGTATCCGGATTCACTGACGCCAGCCCCCGGGCCGGAGTGGTTACATTGGTAAAGCCATATTGTGACGGATCGGCAAGAATGCTGGAGAACAGGGCATTGACATTTTCACCCAGCACATGAATACCGGAATTATTGAGACTCGTAACATCGCTCTGCCAGGCCGTGTTAAAACTCGTGGTCGCCTGCGCCGCAACATATTGCGCCAATGTTCCCGCGGCAATGGCACCGGGGGTTTGATTCAACGGCGGCATGTTCACCCATAGAAAATATTTACCTCCGGCGTTGGCAATTTGTTGAATCTGTGAGTCAATATTGGCAGCAGCCGTTGAGGCGGCCGTTTCGATGGAGGACAGGCTGGCACCGGTTTGGGATGCGGCATCGAGAATATCATTGGCTCCACCCCAGAACACATAAAGATTGCTGCTGGGAGCCACCGGATCAGCGTTCAGGAAAGTATCAACCTGTGCAGCCATACCCGGCGGCGTTAGTGAACTACCTGTAGCGGCTCCGCCAAAAGCATAATCCGTTCCACCGCTGAGCGAGGGTGTAAGCGGCGCAAATCCGGGATGGCTGCCGTGGAGAAAGTTGTTGTTCAGTTGCTGCACCCACACGCCAATAATGGATGTACTGGGTGTCGTATCCGGTCCGTCGGTAAATTCCCCGGCGGTATCATAAGGTGGCAACGGCGGCGATACGGTGGTGCTGCCGGCAGTTGCCAATGCGAGGTTGCCAACATCGGATAAACTGTCGCCAAAAACCACCAGTTGATTAAACGGCAAAGCCGGCGTGGGCACGGCCGAAGCCCGAAGGCCGGTAATGCCTGCAGCAACCCCCGCAATTGCGGCAACGGTGAAAAACATTTTATTGTGTACGCTATTCATCTTGGTCCCTTGTTCAAAAGCACAAAACAGTTTATCGGAACGATCCGCGGAAGGCCAATGAAATGAAGTATTGGGCCAAAGGGGATTGTTTTTACATAAATCGGGTACAATCTGGGGGCGAACGGTGCGGCCGATTATCCGCGGCGATACCGGAGGTTGGCAACAATCGCCCGTCTGTCGCGTTGGACTCATGGCCGAATTGCCGACATTCAGCGGTTGGATAACCAACCGTGACAACCGATTCAGAAGGACTTTTTGGGAGTACACGGATGACAACAGTTCCCACCCCCGATTCTCGCCCGCGCAGTGCTGTTCCAGGTTCGGCCGGCGCGGAAATGGCAGCGGTTGAACGCCTGAAACTCGTGCGTGAAGCCATGCTGGCGGAAATCCGGAAAGTGATTGTAGGCCAATCGGATGTGATGGAATCGCTTCTGCTGGCCCTGTTGTCGCGCGGCCATTGCCTGCTGGTGGGTGTGCCGGGACTGGCCAAAACATTGATGATCAGCACCCTGGCCAAGGTATTGAGCCTGAATTTCAACCGCATTCAGTTCACACCGGATTTAATGCCCTCGGACATTACCGGAACGGATATCATTCAAGAAGACCCGCAAACCGGCAAACGGGTATTCAATTTCATCAAGGGGCCGGTGTTTACCAATATGCTGCTCGCGGACGAAATCAACCGTACCCCGCCGAAAACCCAGGCGGCATTATTGCAGGCCATGCAGGAATATCAGGTTACCGCCGGTGGACAAACCTATCCGTTGCAACAACCGTTTTTTGTGTTGGCCACACAAAACCCGGTTGAACAGGAAGGCACCTATCCGCTGCCGGAAGCGCAACTGGACCGGTTTATGTTTATGGTGAAGGTGGGCTATCCGCAGCGTGAGGATGAACGAACCATTGTGAAAAATACCACGATGGATATTCGCAGCGAACCGCACGCGGTGCTTTCGGCGGAAGATATTCTGGCCATTCAAAAACTGGTCCGGCGGGTGCCGGTAAGCGATCATGTGGTGGATTATGCGGTCAATCTGGTGCGGGCGACGCGGCCACATGAAAAAGATACACCGGAATTCATTAACAACTGGCTGACGTGGGGAGCCGGGCCGCGTGCGGCGCAGAATCTGGTACTCGGAGCCAAGGCCCGGGCGCTGCTGCGGGGGCGGCTGAATGTAAGCACGGATGATATTCGCCATGTTGCCAAACCGGTACTGCGCCATCGGATCATCACCAACTTCAACGCCGATGCGGAAGGGATCGACACCGATGCGGTGGTGGATAAGCTCATCGCCACCATTAAAGAGCCTTCCGCGGATGCCTACAAGGTGGCGGAACCAACCACCCCGGCCTGACCGCCTTCGGCCCAAGACCACGGAAAACGGAAACCCACCGCAGCATTCCCGCGAACGTGGATAAAAATCCCCCGCTGAAAATTATTATCAGCATTCGTTGAAGTTTCCGGAAAGAAACTGCCGATTTGAGGTTTTGACGGGCTATTATAGGGAGAGGCGTTTAATGACGAACGCCCGTAAGGATGCTTTAAGCCGGAAAGGCGGTAAATAATATGACCCGTGCAACACCTCAGGACGATAAACAGACCTTGGAGCCGACCCCTCGGCGATATTTCACGCTGGCGGAAGCCCGCCGGTCGCTGGTATTGGTCAATCGCATTGCCATGGATATTCAGCGCATTGAATTGCAACGCCGAAAACTGGTACATCAAACCGCTTCGAGCCATGAACAGCCGTCGGCGGAGGAAGCCAACGCCATTGAGCGGCAATTTGACACCATGACCGAGCAACTTGCCGGCCTGCTGGATGAATTGGCGGCGGTAGGCGTGGAATTAAAAGATCCCACTCGCGGATTGCTGGATTTTCCATCGCGATTTAATGGCCGTGACATTCTTTTGTGCTGGCAGATTGGCGAACCAACCATTAATTTCTGGCATGACATCAGTGCGGGCTTTGCGGGCCGGCGCAGTGTGCGGGAGCTGGAACTTCAGCCGCAGGCTGTGTGATAACAACAGCCCTGCCGCAATAGCCATTGAATCAGGAGTAAAGCCGGTGTTGCATCAAATGCGACATCGGCTTTTTTTGAAGCCATGCGAGGGCAACAGATTCTCGTATCCCATTATTTAGTGGAAGGCGCGGTTGATGAGCTGGTCTGAAAGGCCCGGTGCGGATGGATTGGGGTGACAAATGGATGGACGCAGATCCGAAGCATATTTCGGAATACGTTGAGGATCGAGGACGCCGCAGACGGCCGTTTGCCGCCCCAAGGCGCTCCCGGCGGAGTTTCCAAACAGGCTCTACAAGACGGACGCCTCAAAAGCGGCTGGTTTTGAGCGCCCGTTGGCAGGTTGGTTTTGGTGTCCGTCACGGTTACTCCGCAGGAAGCTGAAATCTGCCAATAGCCCGCTATCAGCGGGGTGAACGTCAGCATCGCACTCAAGCTTGTCGGGGGTTGTCCCGATGCATCCGGAGGCTGATGGAACCAGTATAGCTGCCCGAAGGCCACGGGCCAAAGGTGTCGGCTTGCACAAAGCGGCCCCTGTTGTTTTCACCTTATTCAACGCCGTGTTTCTTTTTCCAGGCGGTAAGCCACCGGTTGAACAGGGGCATGTTATATTCCCGCGGCTGTACGCCTACGTAAATTGTAAGCGTGCCAGTCTTCACGCGTGTGCCAGCCAAGCGAGCGGAAAATCGGTACGGCCCATAGACCGACAAGTCGAATCGGCGATTCAGCAATAGCGGCCGCCAGTATTCATAGAGCCGCCCCGGCTGAAGTGTATAGGCTCGCCGCTCCGGATGGCCCCAATTCCTTTTCACCATTAATCTGCCATAAGCGGTCAACGGGGCCGGCTGATTATTGATGCGGCTGTACAAAGGCCCCAGCCGCACGTGGCCGAAACACGGCCCCACCACCCGGCACCTCGCGAAGTCAACTTCCGGATTGCCGGTCAAACGGATGGGTCGGGCGTTATGGGCAACATTGCGGACAAACAGATGAACGCGAATTTCCCGGCTGCCGTTCGGATTTAATTTTGCGTAGGCGGCCAACTGGACCCCGTGCCGCGCAGGACCCCACGAGATCACAAATTTTGGCGCTGGGCTGCCACGAAGCATAATCGCCGGACCGGTGGGTTTGTTATTTGGCGGCAGCACACGGAACTTGATCACGTTGCTGATCATGCCCATTCCGGCAAGCTGGGCTTCATATCTGCCGGGGACGGTGAGATCGAAGATGTGGGAAAAGTTTGCTTGGCCAGCGTGGTAACTCTGGCCTGGAAGCGCCCCGCTACGCATCTCCGATCCCGGCAGTGGCCGGCGGTACCCGCCACGTACGAAACGAAGCATCCGCGTGGCGAAACGGTTCCCCGGACCCCAGCACCAAGTTCCCGGAAAGTTCCGCCACGAGGAAACCAACCCCGGTACGAGAATGAATCGCTTTCCGTGGTTGATCACCGTAACACGACACTGTACATTCTGGCCCGAAACGACATGACCCGGATTCGAAATGCGCAGTGTTGCTCCATGGGCCTGCGTCACTCTCTTCGGCCCCGGCGGGACGTGAGGTGTCGCCCAGGGCGGATTCTGGATATCAGGTTGCTGGAGCTGATTTGCGCGAGACGAAGGACACCCAAGAAGGAGCGTGGCCGAGATGGCGATTGTGAAAGGTGCGGCCGTTCGGGCGGCGCAGCGCGCTCCTAGCCCCCCCGCCCACGCCTCCCTGCCAATCCGGTGATTATGTGGCATAAACATTTCTCCAGAAGAAACAAAAAGTACTCAAATGTTTTCATGGCCCTGCCTATGGAGCGGGCGTAGGTGTTAAATTCCGGTACCCGTCCCATTCCGGGTACGTGTCGGTCGGCGCACCGGTGGGATTTTGCGACCAAGCGTAGTTCGTAAGAATCCAATGCGAGGGACCGATTGCTTGGCCGCTCCAGTTCCAATTCACGGAGTCGATCGGTACCCAGATCGATCCCGGCGTGCCTAGCTTGTACATAAACCACATTGTAGCATGGTTCGCGACGATGATTGAAGAGGCCACTCCCGGGTTGATTACGTCGAGCGGGTGCGCCTCAGGGCTGTCGTCCGTCTTGAAAGGGATGTCGCCATCGGCTGGGTTCCACGCGTAGAACACCTGCCCGGCTTTCGTGTCCAGGCCAGCCCCGCCGTCTGTCGAAGAGAGGTCGCAAACCACCGGGCTGGTGTAGGTGATGTCCAGCGTGTAGCTGGTCAGGTTCGGCGGCCCGGCGCTGCCAGTCCAGTACTGATTGGTCTTGGTGTCCGTCGCAGTAACACCACAACTTGCCGATACTTGCCAATAACCTCCGTTCCGGTACCTCTTGAAATCATCTCCGCTGGCAGTAGGCCGGTAAACAATTACTCGCCGAAACATCGCTTACTATTGCAGGTGTCACCGTTTTAGTCTCCGTGCTTTGTACCCGGCTTGGTCACAGCCTCCGGCGGTACAACGGGTACCCCGGAAATCACAATCGTGACGCGTCCCGTCAATTTTCCGCCGCGAAACTGGTATGTCGCGCCCCACAACCCGCCCCCACCCGTTTTTGGATCGGTGCTATACGGTATACCCGTCGTCAGGAAGCGCCGCAATGTCATATCCCGTACGTCAAACTTTATGGGTGTCCTAAACGCCTGGAGATTCGGGAAATAAGGAATCGCGTTCACTCGGTGGAAGGGCATATCGTGGAATCGCACCTTTGGGAACTTCTTCGCAAAAATGTGGGACTGCAAATACGCAATGCTCACTCTCCGTTTAATGGTCAGTTTGGTATTGAGAGGGTTGCTTTTCCACGCCAGCACGCGACGATCAACGACATGAATTATCGACCTGTTCACCCGGTCTCTCCACACCTTGTAGTCAGGCAGGGTTTTAGCCAAGAAAGGCACCAGGCTTTTTGCGGTTGTTCCGGCGGGCAGCGGCGGTATCCGCAAGCCACCGACGCCCCAATTGCCATCGCCTACGACTTCCTCATTGATGAAGTCGCAGTGGAATTTTGCGCCGGCCTGATACTCAAAGAAACCGAGAAACGTAGCATTCCCTGCAGATGCTCTCATGGGTCTCGCTATTCCCACCAATGCGACCATCGCTGCCGACAAGCCCAGGCTCCAAACGACCCCATGTAAGATTCGCATATACTTAACTCCTGTAATTGCGCACGCCCGCTCAAGGCCATGTAACCGTGAGTATACCGTTGCTGTAACTGACCGTTCTGCTTGTTATGCTCGGATCTAAAGGAAACCCGGCCACTTGGACCGTCGCGTTCGCTGGCTGTGACAGCGGGCTGGCGATCGGGTAGTGCGTTGTGCTCGTTGGCCATGCTGCCGCCGCAGGATTGCCCGCCGCTACGAGGGATTGTTGCCCACCGTCACCTTCAAATCCTACATGATCCTGATAGCTACCGTTTTCGATCTTTACGTTGATGGGCACGAACGTGGTGCCGGACTGCTCATCTACGATTTGACCATTATACAAACTGCTCAATGACTTGCCGAATTGGTCCACGACCGGAATGGTCTGGGCGACCTCGGCAAGGGTACCTAATAACACGTCGCCACTTGGCACCCGCTGCCAAGCAGGCACACTGTTTGCCGAGAGATCCACATTTTGTGGCGTCACCGCAACACCGGGATTCACCTGCGGATGCGGCGTGCCGATGGATATGCTTCGCATAGTGGAAAGTATAGATCATGGGGCGATCGCATCTCAGTGCCAGAATATCATCGATCAACATTCTCGCACACAACTTTGCAAACAAAAACATGGGCGGGTGCCAACAGATATCGCCAGCCCTACTTGCTTGGCACAGTCGGCTTCGCTGGTGGCGCGCTGCGAAGCGGCACGCCGTAGACCATGATATCAACCCGACCGGTGGGCTTGCCGCTTTTCAGATAGTAATCTGCCCGCCACAGG
>JAJZCT010000112.1 GCA_021828925.1 Planctomycetota bacterium | reverse complement strand
GCGAAGGGGGGGACTGATGCGACTTATTTGATCAACCGGCGCAAGGCCTTAAGATATTGAAAATATGGCATTTGTTTATTCCTGGAAGCGGGACGTGGCAGTCAGATTGCATTTGCTGGAATATTGGCTAGCATCATATCGGCTTGCATAAATGCCACGGTGAGATCATAGTATCCTTGTAGATATGGAAGTCCTGTTATGATCGTTTCAGCCATTAAAGAAAATTTGCCCGGCGAAAAAATGGTGGCGCTGACCCCGGCGGCGGCGGCGGGACTCATAAAGCACGGATTGGACGTGCGCATTGAATCCGGTGCCGGAATTGCCGCCGGATTTTCCGATGCCGTGTACGAGAAGCTTGGTGTAACCCTCGTGGCCGACCGCGTCGAACTGGTCAAACAGACGGACATTCTCGTACAGGTTCACGCGTTGGGGGCCAATCCCGATGCGCAACGCTCGGAATTGGCCGCACTGAAGCGCGGCACATACATCATTGGCTTTGCCGACCCTCTGACGGATAAAACCGCCATGCGGGTTCTTTCGCAGTGCGGGGTGACCTTATTGGCGATGGAACTTGTGCCGCGTATCACCCGGGCCCAGAGCATGGACGCGTTGTCCTCCATGGCCAGCCTGGCCGGTTACAAGGCAGTATTGATTGCCGCGGAAAAGCTGGGAAAGATATTCCCCATGATGATTACCGCCGCCGGCACGATAACACCGGCGAAAGTGTTTGTGATCGGAGCTGGTGTCGCGGGTTTACAGGCAATTGCCACGTCCCGGCGGCTGGGGGCGCAGGTCAGTGCGTTTGATGTCAGGCCTGCCGTCAAGGAGCAGGTGCAAAGCCTTGGTGCGCGATTCATCGAATTGCCGGTGCAGGAGGCGGAAGCGCAAACGCCGTCCGGTTACGCCCGGCAGCAGAGCGCGGAGGAACAACAGCGGCAGCGCGAATTAATGGCTCAAAGCGTCAGTGATTCAGATGTGGTTATTTCAACGGCGGCCGTACCCGGAAAAAAAGCGCCGATTCTGATTTCCGATCAGATGGTGGCTGGAATGCAGGCCGGTTCCATCATTATCGACCTGGCGGCTGCGCGCGGCGGAAATTGTTCGCTGACACGTCCGGATGAAGTCGTGGCGCATCTGGGGGTTACCATTCTGGGGCCGACCAATCTCACCGCCACTTTGCCGGTTCACGCCAGTCAAATGTATGCCAATAACATCGTCAACGTATTAAAGCACGTGACAAAAAAAGGTGAATTTATTCTGGATATGCAGGATCAAATCACCCGGGACATGCTGGTAATGCGCGATGGGAACATTATGAATCAAGCGGTGCGCCGGCTGCTGGAACTGCCGGAAGCGGACGTATCCGCGGGAGCCGGCACGGGTTAAGCGCTGGAAATTCCCGGGCAAGGCGGACAATCAAGCCACGGGACGTGGCGTGAAGACTGTGCAGTTGTTGTTTTGCTGGAGATACGCGCATGAGTCCATCACTGGAATCCAATCTGTTTGTATTCGCGCTGGCGGCCTTTCTGGGGTACGAAGTGGTGCGAAGGGTGTCACCGCAACTCCATACCCCCCTGATGTCGCTTACCAATGCCATCTCGGCAATCTCGGTTGTCGGGGCCATCGTTGTTACCGGGGCGGGGCACAGCACCACGATGGTTGTGGTGCTGGGTACCATTGCCGTTACGGCATCCATGATCAACGTGGTCGGCGGATTTTTAATGACCGATCGTATGCTCAAGATGTTTAAGAAACGCAAGTCGGATTGATTTCGTTTACTGGTTGTTTCATTCTTCGATTCCTTGCGTCGGGAGCGTTACTGCGATGAATTTGCTTTTATCGATTATGGGTGTGGCGGCGGCAGGCAGGTTGTTACCACACCACGCCGCCATGCCGGCTGATGTCATTTTGATTTATCTTGCGGCAGCCATGCTTTTTGCCCTGTCGCTGAAGTGGCTCAGCAGCCCCAAGACGGCGCGCTGGGGCGTTCTGGCCGGTGAAATCGGCATGGCCGCGGCAATTATCGCCACGCTGTTTCTCCCTGAAGTGCGAAACTACATTTGGATTTTAATTGCATTTGGCATCGCCATTATGGCAGCCATTCCCATGGCTCTGTTAATTCCCATGACCGCCGTTCCGCAGCAGATTGCGCTTTTTCACGCCTTTGGGGCTTTGGCGGCGGCGCTGGTGGGAACGGCGGAATATTATGCGCACGGATCATCTATGCAGACCTCTACGCTCATCGCCATCGGATTTGAGTCGCTGCTGGGTTACCTGACGTTTACCGGTAGTCTTGTGGCGGCGGGGAAACTGCAGGAAATATTGCCCACGCAGCCGATGACTTATCCATTTCAAAATGTGTTGAGTATTTCGATACTGGCGGCCTCGGTCATTGCCGGCGCAATGGTGGTGGTTGTTCCGGGCAATGTGGTGGTATTTCCGATTTTCATTGCCTTGTGCCTGCTTTTCGGAATCATGCTGATTTTGCCGATTGGCGGCGGAGATATGCCCACCGTTATCGCGCTACTCAATAGTTATGCCGGCCTTTCCGCATCGGCCATGGGATTTGTCTTGAATAATAAACTTTTGATCATCGGCGGGGCGTTGGAAGGGTCTTCCGGCTTTATTCTTTCGATGATTATGTGCAAGGCCATGAACCGTTCCTTTATCAATGTGCTCTTCGGGCAGGTGCAGGCTGCGAAGGCGGCCAAATCCGATGACATTTACGGCGGCAACATTAAAAGCGTTAATGCTGAAGAAGTGGCCGCCATATTGGACGGCGCGCGACGAGTGGCCATCGTGCCGGGATATGGTCTGGCCGTCGCTCAGGCTCAGCATGCCGTGGGGCAATTGTTCGAACTTCTCGAATCACGATCTATTGATGTTCAATTCGGCATTCATCCTGTTGCGGGCCGCATGCCGGGGCACATGAATGTGCTGCTGGCCGAGGCCAATATCCCGTATGACCATCTGATGGAAATGGACCGGATTAATCCGGAATTTGAAAATATGGATGTTGTCATTGTCAACGGTGCCAATGATGTGGTCAATCCCGATGCGCGGGATAATCCCAACAGCCCCATTGCGGGCATGCCGATTTTAAATGTCGATAAGGCCGGAACCGTCATTGTCATCAAGCGCAGCCTAAGTCCCGGATTTGCCGGTATTCCCAATCCGCTTTTTGCCGCAAAAAACTGTCTGATGTTTTTCGCGGACGGAAAAAAAGCGGTTTTGGACACCATTGCGGAATTGGAAAAGCTGTAAGCTTCACCCGCTGGTCCAACCGTGGCAACGCCTTAGTTTTTCATCAACTCGGATTGGAATCGGTAATTTCCTGATTCCAGCATGTAAATGGCCCGGCCGTTGATATAGGCCACAAATTTGATCCAGGGCTTGTTGCGGATCTTATGGCCGTTGAGCCGAACGGAATCGGTTCCGGAGGCCGGAACTTCCACGGTGGCAAAGCTGTTGGCGGGAACTCGCACATGCCACAGGAAGTTCCCGTCGGACTGTATTTTCCAGTCGCTGACAATTTTGCCATAGGGCGATCGGTGCCAGGCGTTGACATACGTTAAGCCGTTGAGAAAGTGCGGCTTCATGACAATGTGCTGGAAGCCCGGTTCACTGGCATCACTTTGAATGCCACCGACGTATTGGAACAGCCACGTGAGCATGTCGCCGATGAACATGACATGATCCTGGGAATTCATCGCCGGATTGGCCGTATTGCCATTCCACAGCTCCCAGATGGTGGTCGCACCGTGTTTAACCATATAGCCCCAGCCGGGGTAGGTGGTCTGATTGAGCATTTTCCACGCCAGATTGGCCTGCCCATTGCGGGCCATGACGTTAAATATCCACTGCATGCCAATAACACCCACACCAACATGATCATCCTGCCGGGAGTCCATGCGCCACAGAAAGCGCTTCATAACGGCGGCTTGCCGGTCTGCCGGCACAATACCGGCCGCCAGCGGCAGAATACAGGCGGTATCCGAGCCGTTGCCATAATAGCCACCCTTGGCATTCCACAGGTGTTTGTTGAAGCCCACGTAAAGTTTATGAGCTTCCGCAAGCCAATGCTTTTCTTCGGCGGCTTTATGCAGCAATTTGGCGTATCCGGCCATTAACTGCAGGTCTTTATAAAGCGTCGCGGTCGCCAGCAGTGGACCGGGGGTGGCACGTTTGGGGTCTTTGGAGTGAATGTGATGAGGCGATCGGGGTGGTGAGCACCAGTCGCCATAGGTATCGGCTTTGCTGATGCCATTGTGCACTTTGGCCAACTGGTAATTGATCCATTTGCTCATGGCCGCGTAATGATCCCGAATGGGTGAAAGCTCCCCGTATTGCAGATACAGTGTGCCGGGCAGATAGATAAACGTGCTCGGCCAGGTAACATCTTTGGTGTATACCGCCCAGTACGGCGGATTCACATCCGAAACATCGCCACTGGGCCGCTGGGCATCCTGCATATCCCATAGCCACTTGTCATGAAAGCGTTCGGTGTTAAACAGGAACGATTCACTGCGCGATTCCATTCCCCGGTCTCCCATCCAACCCTGACGTTCATCACGTTGCGGGCAGTCGGTGGGAATGGAGCGGTAGTTATTCTCTATGCCCCAGCGGGCGTTATGAACGATCTGATTGACCAGTTCGTCCGAACAGGCAAAGCCGCCAATGACCGGCAATGCGTCATGGACTTCCTGACCTTCCAGAGTGGCCAGTGTGGGTTTGCCGGGATAACCGGTCAGTTCCACAAAGCGGAACCCGTGATAGGTGAAAATGGGATGCCAGGTAATGGAACCTTTGCCATTGAGAATAACCGTATCGGTTTGTTTAGCGCTTCGCAGATTGGCTACATACAGATGAATGCGGCCCTTCCCGGCGGGATTCAAATCCACGGTCTGCTGGCCATTACGCACCAGACTTTCGCCATGCCGTAAAACAACTCTGGTTCCGGCTGGGGCGTTTGGAATATGAATCCGGCACCAGCCCACCATGTTCTGGCCCATATCAAACATCCACTTGCCGGGCGCAATTTCCGCCACTTTTACCGGGTGCACAATGTGCGTTACACAAATGGGTTGCTGAAATTCAGCCACCAGTCGGCCACCGGGGGACCGCAGGTGAATGGCCGGCTTCCATCCCCTGGCCGCAAAGCCGGTTTTGTTCCAGCCCGGCATGCGCATGGCGACGTTATAGGTTTCGCCGTTGTATTCGTTGTTCATCCGTATCGGCCCCCGATCCGTCATTGTCCAGTGTGTGTTACTGGTGATGATCGCGGTTGTTCCGTCGGTATAAGTAATGTGCAGCATTAGAATCATGCGTGGAGAAATGTGGATGGTATACGGTGCTACGCCGCCCATACCATACATCCGGCCATCACCGAGAATCACGCCCAGAATATTTTTCCCCGGCTTAAGCAGCTTGGTGACATTGCGGGCCACGTAATAACACCGTTTCGGATACCAGCTTAAGGCCGGTGAAAGCTGCGTATGGCTGGTACGCTGGCCATTGACATACATGCGTCCAAGGCCCAACCCGCTGAAATAGGCCACGGCCCGCTTGACGGATTTGGAGACATTGAATGAATCACGCAGATAAATCGCGGGCAATGGGTGCCTTATGCCTTTTGGGGTGGTGGGTTTCCAGCCAATCCACTGGGCATCATGCCATTGGCCGGCTGTCAATAACCCTTCCTGCCATTGTGCCACGGCACTGTAATGGCTGGCCTCACCGGCCTGATTCCAGACCCGTACCTTCCAGAAGCAGCGTTGACGCGACTTCAGAGCCGAGCCGGCGTAACGGATGTTAATGCTTTGATCGGAAATCACTTTTCCCGAATTCCAGATATTGCCCTGATTATGCTCCAGCAGTTCAGGTGAGGATGCCACGAGAATCTCATAAGCGCTTTGGAACTGTCCCCGGCCCTTCCATGGCAGCACCCAGCCCAGCCGCGGATGAACCGAATTCACCGCCAGCGGATCAGCCCGTAGTTGTGTTTGCAGGCGCACGGGCGATGCTGTTGCATCGAGTTGTGATGGCGTTGCTCCGCCTTGCGTGCAGGATGTCAAAGCGCCGGCCGCCACCACCAGCAGGCTGGCCGCCGTCCATCGAATAGTCAAGGAAAGTGCAGAATGGCAAACCGCCCGCCGTTTGGAAAAGATCATGATCGTTACTCCACCGCCAAATCGTTATGTAACTGAAAAAGGAATATACAGGTAACGCTACCGGCCGACAAGCCATGATAGAACCTGTTGTGGCGGGCTGCTTTAGCAATTTCTTTGGCCAAATTGTTTGCGGCGGAGCACACCGTTCTGCCCGCTGCGGCATGTCGTGGCTCATTGAGCCAATGAATGGAAGCAGTCCCTGAAAATGGCCAAGCCCGGCGCGGGATTGCCTTGGTTGTGGCTTCGCGGCTATTTGTGCGGCGCGGAATATTTTTTCAGCGCTGCAGCAAGTGCGTCGCGCAGGGCATAGGCGTCTTTGATTTTTCCTGCTTGCAGTTCCGTCAGCACGGCCTTGTAGGCTTTGGCGTTGGGAAAATATTTATGAAAAAATTTTCTGCCTTGTCTCAATTGCCCCCGGACCTGCCGCATCTTCGCGGAAGTCAAGTTGAAGTTAATGTACCAGAGGCCATGCTCTCGGATCAGTGTCGCGTGCGCCGACGGAAAAAATGCGAATGTTACGATGCGACCGGGCGTTTGAACCGGTGCCGCAAACCGCCCCGTAATCTTCCAGCGGGTCGGATCTGGGTTTTTCGCCGGTACTTCAGGCCATCCGAGTTGTTGTTTTGTGATCCCGGCCGTTTGCAGTTGTGCGGCCCCAAAGCGCTTCTCCGCGAGTGGCCAAAGACCGAAGCCGAACGTGGCAGCCATGTCATTGTTTGCTTGCACCGCCAGTTTTTTTTCCTGCGGCGTAGGTGCCCAGCAAAGCTTATTGATGGATTCAAAACGGCCCAGCCGCATGTCACGAAGCACTTGGGCAATGAGTTCTTCGGGTGTGGCCCGGCCAGCAGCGATTGCCGCGTTTTTTTTGCCGACTGGCGGCGAGCCCGCCGGTGCGCCGGGGACAATCGGTTTCTGCTGGTCATGCCCTGCCATTGCGAAGATAACGGAGGGTAATGGCGATGGCTTTAGCGCGAACCCGCGGGATGTCACCCAATATCGTGGTCGCGTGATCCATACATAGCTCTTAATATGGCTGGACGCGACGGGTATGGTCTCGCCGCCGCCGCCGTATTCTGAAAATGCGCCGGAACGCGACGTTTGAATTCGCTCGAACACATCCCCCGAAAAAGCGGTCGGCATGTATCCCGGTTCCGGGGCCACCAGACGCCCTCTCCGCGTCAAAGCTCCTACCGCTACGGCTCGGTTTGCCAATTCGGACTGAGGTAATAGCGCCAGCAGCATACTTACCGAAGCAGGCGTTGCCAGCGGCCCGCCAGGCATTGGCGCGATATGGGCAAGGTTATATGCATAGAATTGTTTACCATCATATAGAAACTTCGGCGCGGTAAATGCCTGCGGTCCCGTCGCCGGCGTGGCCGGTCCGATGATCTTCCAAGGTCCGGAATCCAAACCGATGCGCAGCAAACTGCGGTTAACATACGTCCGCTGAAATCCAGAAACCATGCCGCCAAAAACCTGCCTTCCAGGCCACGAGCCCGCACTCTTGGCGGGAGCCTTAAAAAGTAGAGATGCCTCAACGTATCCGGCCGGGAAGCTCAAGCTCTGGCTAAGCGTGCACCCGCCCGATGCCCGGGGTTGGCCCTCCGGATTCCAGGAGCAAAGTGGCCACAATTCAGAGCCAATCGCCTGCAGCGTTACCTGTACGCCGCCCGGCAGCGACTTGGTCCATTGGCTGCCGCCCCTCTTGGAGGCCGTTTGCGTTTGCCGGGCGAATTTGCGCCACGCGACGGCCACTGCCGCCATTCGGCGCAGGCCCGCCGGGCCTTCCTTTAAGTAAAGGTTCAGGTTGCTTATTCTGCCGCATAATTCCTGATCCCGTGTTGGATAAGATTCAACGTCAAACACCGTCGCGGTGTACCACTGACTCCCGGCGTGGCTCATTGCGTGTTTCAGCAGCACCACCGCTCGCCCGAACCCGATATTGAAAGTGCGGTTGTATGTGTATGGGAGTTCGGCGGACGGTTGCTTCGCCTTCGGCGAAAAGTAGTCGATTGATATTGCTGAACCTGTTTTAAAGCCAACCTTCAGGCGGATTGAATTCCGCTGCATGTGCCCATAAATCTGCGGGAACAAGGAGACAGAAATAGTTGCTGGTTCCGGTTGCTGTGTAAACTGGCGCGTCAGTCCCGGAATCCCACCGTTTTGTGGGATCTGTGGGAATATCGACGGATACCACGTCCAATTCAGGGGTTCGCTCAGTGTTACCTGCTTTCCTTGAAGTTGATGAACAAACAGAGATCGAACGGTGCTTGCCCGAATGTTGTATGCCTGAACGCCGTTGGATTCGCCCGGGATAAGGCGTCCGCTCTTGCGCAGTGCCGCTACAAAATTACGGTCCACCAGCGCCAGATAATCAACACAGGCGGCTTCATCGCCTTTGCCTCCAGTTGGTGATGCACCCGGAACCATCCCCGCCGATCCGGGTTGCATCTTGACTTGCAATGTCTGCAGCGGGACAACCGCCGCCACGCCAACAGCCAGCGCGACTGCCGCGGTGCCGGCGATGGCCGGGACATGGGCGTTGTGAAAGGCGATGCTGCGGGCCGCGCGGGCGGCTGTTGAGCTTTTGGCTGCTTTTCCGCCGGCACATTGGATCACCT
>JAJZCT010000111.1 GCA_021828925.1 Planctomycetota bacterium | reverse complement strand
TGGGCCTTGCGGGAAATGCGGTCCGCAGGCGCAAGCCTCGAAGAATTTTTTGTGCAAATTACCGATCCAGGCGCAGCGGCGGCAGCCTGACAAACGTGTATGATCCGCAGACGGAAGCATACGGATGTTTCGGCATTCGCGGAACTATGGAGAATTGGATATGTCAACAACTTTGGCCCTGGCCAGGCGAGAAATCAGCGGCCTGTTTTATTCGCCCATTGGTTATATCGTGCTGGCGATTTACCTGTTGTTCGTCGGGCTTTTATTCTCCTTGCTGGTCATGCAGCCGGGAGCCATTGCCGATCCCGGCCCTATGTTTCAATGGAATCACCTGATTCTGATATTTGTGGTTCCATTTATGACCATGTCTCTGTTCTCCGAGGAATACCGTTCGGGCCGCATTGAAACGCTGCGCACCAGTCCGATTACCGACTTTCAACTTCTCATGGGGAAATTTCTCGGAGCGATGGGATTTTACTGCGTGGTCATCGCATCAAGCCTGATATTTATTGTGATTCTTTCGCTCTTTGGCCGGCCGGATTACATGACTGTGCTGACCAGTTATCTGGGATTGCTGCTGATGGGGATGCTCATGGTCTCCATCGGTTTATTTTTTTCCGCATGCACCCAGCATCAGATTCTTGCCGCCATGAGCAGTTGCGTCACGCTGGTGGCCTTGGGGATTTTGTTCCAGGCCATATCGTATTTTCTCGGTTCGGCGCTGGGCGTTTCATGGGCGTGGCTGCGCACGCTGCGGCATGTGTTGCGGTACCTTGCCATTGAACCGCACATGGTGAATTTTTCCCGCGGCATTTTGGATAGCCAAAACATTGTTTTTTTTCTTACCGGGGCGGGACTGTTTTTGTTTTTAACCTATGTTGTGCTGGAAAGCCGCAAATGGAGATAGTGGCTGGCCAATGAATAATGAATAATGAGTAATCAGGCGTCTGGTGAAGAGGGAATTGGCGTGATCGGAGATTTAGTACATTATGGCTGATATGGAAAATAAAGATCAAACAGCGTCCCCGGCATCCACGGCTTCGGCCGGAGGCAAGCCGGTGTGGACCGCGGGCAAACGCCGGTCGATTTACGGTTCCAACACTGCCGTGTTGGTGATTGCCGCGGTGCTGGTAGTCATATTTGTAGACTGGCTGTCGGTGCGTTTTAATTATTCCAAGGATTGCACCACAGGTGGCATTTATTCGTTGTCTCCTAAAACGCTTGATCTGTTAAAGCTGGTGGATAAAACGGGAAAAAAGTTTTATCTGGTGAATGAATTTCCGACATCCTTGGATGCCGACCCGGGAGAACGGACTCAAGGGCTAAAAATTCAGCGGCTGATCCGCGAATACGCCAACGCCTCCTCGCAGGTCGTGCAATATAAACCCGCCACACTCAACGCACTGAAGCGTAAAATTCGCAAGCGCTTCGGCGGTCAGTTTGCCGCCTACCGTAAGGCTGTGGATCAATTCCAACCACTGGCCGCAGAGTTGGTTAAATTCTCGGCGGCACAAGCGAAGCAGATTGATGCCTTGGAAAGTAACCCCGCAGTCGCTGCAACCAATGACCAATCGCAGAATTTCGCTACCTTGCAAATGAGCTTCAGTCACAGTGCTGGCGTTCCCCGGATCATCGCCCGTTTACAGCGAAAAATCGCGGCGACGCGTAAAAATCCCCTGCCGGATTGGCCTACGCTGACAACGTCTCTGGCTTCCAATTTAGAAAATATTCAGCAGCAGTTTGAGGCGTTAACTAAAAAGAACGTCATCGCCGCCTTCAGCCCCCTGGTTCAAACCCTGTTGAAGAAACAGGCGGCGGACTTTCAAAAGCAGGCCGCGAAATTAAAATCCTACACCGCGCTTTTAGCCGCCCTTAAGCCGGTGAAAGCCGGCAATGTGCTTAGCGAGTTGCACGCCGATTCATTGATTGTCATCGGCCCGAAAATTGTCAAAGTACTGCCACGCAGTCAATTGTTTCTGCCGCAAGGAAATCCCGGTCAGGGCCGGTTGCAATATACATTTCAGGGTGAACAGGCGGTCAATTCCGCGCTTCTGGCCATGACAGAAAAACACCGCACCAAAGTGGTGTTCGTCAGCGTGAATTCCATGAATCTGATTTCCGCCGGCGGGCCATTTACCGCTGCCGCGAAAATGCTGCGGCAAAACAATTTCAAAGTGTATCAATGGTCGCCCGGACCGGGCGGCAACCCGCAAGCGCCCACCGCGGGGGAAAATCCACCGGCCATTGGCAAAGGCGTCATTTGGGTGGTGCTGGATCTGCCGCCATCGGGCCAGATGGCCCAGATGGGCGGCATGATGTATACGATGATGGAACAGAAAATTAGCCAGCAATTGGCCCAAGGGGGTAATGCCCTGTTTCTGCTTAGTGCCATGCCGCCGCAGCTCATGATGATGACGCAAGGACAAATACCCTATAAGAGCATTCTCGCGGGGTATGGCATACGCCTGCGCAGCACGTACCAAGTTGTGCAGCGGGTGGCGGTGCAGGGGGGCCATCATCTGGATGCTCCGCAGCTTCAGATTGCTGATTATCCTGATACCATTATCACCAAACCCATTGAGTCGCTGGCGACTATGCTGGCGGGTACGCAGGGGCAGGATGGCTCATTTATTCTTTCGCCCACGTATGTCGGTGTTATGGCACCGCAGCCCAAAGGCGTCACGGCAAAAATATTCCTCCAAACCTCCAAGAGTCCGAATGTTTTCGGCCAGACCCAGCCTGCGGCACCCAATGCCGCGTTTAATCCTTCCACAGATCTCAAAGCACCGGTGCCGCTAGGCGTCATGGCGGATAACGCCGCGAATCGCGTGGTGGCCATTGGTAACGTGATGTTTATTACCGATGGATTAATCAATGCTTCAACCCCCGCCATTTCCAATGGCCAACTGACCATGATTTCCAATTTTCCCGGTAACGCGGAACTGTTTATGAACAGCATCTACTGGCTGGCTCACCAATCGCACTTGATTGCCGCCAGCCCGCGGGCGACCGTCGCGCTGCGTATTAAACGTATGAGCGGCACGGAAGAGGCGTTTGTTCGGTTGAGCAGTTTTGCCATGCCGGCGATTCTGGCCATTGCCGTTGGGTTGATGGTGTTTGTAGCGCGCCGGCGAATATAAGCCTGAGCCGCCGATTGGCAATAAATCTGAAGTTACTAATAAATATCCAAGAAGGATGCTTACAATGAATTCGCGATTAACCATAGCCGTACTTTTAATTCTCATCATTCTTGTGGGAATCGTGGCGTATGTGAGCCGCCAGCCCAAGCCGTCAGCGCACGCAACTAAAAAACAATATGTGTTTTCTCCGCACCCGACATCGCTGCAACGCTTTTCCTACAAGCCAGCGTCCGGGCCGGAGTTGGCGTTTAAGCATGTTGGTACGCATTGGCTGATCGTCAGCCCCATCAAGGCCTGCGGGCGGGATTACGCCATCGGCGATCTGGCCAGCACGCTGGCGGATTTAAAGTGGCGTTATCGTAACAAAATATCTTCCAGCGGATCACACAGCCTGGCACAAACCGGCTTGGAAAAGCCCAAAGCGGTTCTAACGGTGGTAAACCAGTCCGGCAAAACATTCACGTTGAATATAGGTTCACAAAATGCCACCGGACGGCTGTATGTACATGTATCCGGATCGCATAATCCCTATATTGATGTGGTAAAGGCTGATTGGCTTTCCCGGCTGGATCGTCCGGTGCGTAAATTCCGTAATCGCTCCCTGACTTCCTTCCACACGCGGAATATCGCCAGAATCACCTTGAACTCCGCCGGCCGAACCATCCAGATAGTTCCGCACGGCAAAGGTTGGCTGCTGACCAAACCACTCTTGGCCCCGGCCGCCACTTCCGCCGTCACCAACTGGATCAGCAATTTGCAGTTGCTTACCGCCCATCGCTTTTCCGGTGTTCCCGCCGGCCGGGCAGGGTTTAAAAATGGCCCCCTCACCATCACCGTGGCGTTCAAGCCCCCGCATCCGCTGCCCGCAGTCGGCGCAAAAAACAAGGCCGCCTCGCCAAAACCGCTGCCCGCACCAACTCCGTTGGTTATCAACTTTGGCATAAAAACCGATTTAACCGGAAAATTCTACTATGCCGAAAGCAGTTATAACCCCGGCGTGTGCGTGGTGCGGAACACATCCTTTACACAGATGAAGCAAAGCTTGAATAAATTGCGTGACCATCACCTCGTGGCGGCGGATGTTGCTACGGGGGCGTCAAAGATTACCATTACCCGTGTCACCGGCGTTACCGGCAATACGCCTGCTGCGCTAACGCTTAGAAAAATCAGTGGAAAATGGGTGCTAAATACATCCCCAACGCAGCGCGAAACCGCAGACAGCGCGGCGGTTAGCAAACTGCTTACAGATTTGCATTCTGTGACGGCCAAACGGTTTATTGATGCGCCGCGGAACTTGACCGCCCTGGGCTTAAGCCGTCCCAGCGCTCGCTGGAACATCACTCTTACCGGTCATATTCACCCCATTGAGATTGCTTTCGGCACGTTGCAAAAATCCGGTTTGATGCCGGTAAAACTCGCGCAATGGCCCAGCGTGTATTTAGTCAGCCCCGCCGCCGTCAAGGAGTTGCTGCCACAACTCACGGCCTTACGCAACAAAACCGTGGCTGATCTTACGGGTGTTAAAATTCGGCGTATCACGGTGCGCCATGCGGGCCATACCGTTGCCCTGCAACATAGTGGCGGTAAATGGATGCTCAATGGCAAAACACCCGCGGTAGTTGCAGCGGTCAATAACCTCCTGGCGGCATGGAAGCCACTGCAGGCCAAAAAATGGTTTATCAACACGCGAATGGTGTCCTCCGTTCCGCCCATTACCATCGACGTAACGCTGTTGCACTTCAGCAAAGCTGCGCCCGCAACAAAAAAGTCGGCGACACCAGCCAAGGCGCAACCGATCCCACAACATGATGTCCTGACCCTTTGGGATATCAACATCCCCGCGAAAGCCGTCACCGGTAAAACATCCGCCGCAGCCACCCAGCCCGCCGCGAAAACCCAATGGCGGGCGGAACTTGTGCAAGCCGGCCACGCACAGAAGAACCCCGCCTGGATCTTCCAGCCCAAATCGAGTCTGGTGTCCGCAGTGCAGTCGCTGCTGAAGCCGCAAAAATAGTCACCGTTCACAGTGCATTAAGGCCAAGCGGATGCGTACCAATCCAACCACCCGGTGCCACCACGCACAGCCCCCCAAACCCCCACAAAGCCGCCGGCTATGCCGTCGGTGGGACCCACCCCACCAGTATCTCGGGCCGGCCCCCGGCTTGCCTTAACCAATCGCCGCGATTCCTCCCTGATCCATTGTTATTGCGGCACCGCCGGGAAAAATTGCCACTACCTCGCGAAAGTGCTGGCGGTGGCCACCGCAATATAGCCAAGAAGAAACGCCGCCATGATCACCGGCTTTTCGCGATAGACAATCTTTTTGCGTTGCCGGTACCAGGAAATCCCCGCCACCCAGAGAAGCACCATGGCCAGCGACCCGATTAAATCAACGCACTTCCGCTCAGCGGTAACGGGGAGGAGTGCGATAAGGACGTGGGCGAACACGGCAAATAGCGCGCCGCCGCACAGTGAACTGACAAACGACATGACAAAAATGGTAAACCGTCGGAACTGCCTCATGCGCTGCGCCACCGGCGTATTGTGATAATCGTGCCTCATCAATTTCACCCGACAGCGGTTTGTGCTTCACCAGGAAACGCCAGCCTTGTGGCTATTGATGTAATATAGCTTACAGGCTGTTATGGCGCCAAGGGGAAGTAGCATTTTGAGCGTTGGCTCTCCTGGAAGGAAAAACACAAAGGAAATCTGATTTGGCGAAATCATTTGATGAATTGGTGAAGCGCACTACAAGCCAACGAACGCAGGCGCTCGCGGCAGCGCGGACGAAGGATTTGGTGGCTGAGCTTTTGCTTAGCAAAGTGCGGAATCTTGCTGGTAAAAGCCAACGCGAGGTGGCGGAGGCAAGGAGCCTGTCCGAGTAATGGTCGGGATTGCGATGGGTCTGAAATGTCCCGTATGCGCAGCGATTACATTGGCTTATGACGCCAACGTCGCGGGGCACCTGTATACAAACAAGCAGCAACGTAACCCGGACCATTATGCCGCTATTTCGCTCGTCCATATCTTGAACTGCTGCAGGACTATTGCCCCGAAGGAGGTGGTTAAGGCGGTGTCGGCGGCGTCGCGGCCGTGGGCCATGACGATGCGGCCGATGCGCGGATGATTATATTTCCCCCTCCTTTGACCATTGCCGCTGCGTTCCGATATAATCAGTGATAGATTGTGAATTGTTTCACTGATGATGGAAACAAGTGAATGGTAAATGTATTGACTACAACTTTGGCCGCCTCGCATGTCGCTTATTACAGCGAATGGCTGTTGCTGGGAATCCTGTTGCTGATTGGATTGGCTTTCGGCATCGGGAATGTGGTTCTTTCGCATACGCTGGGGCCGGCGCGCAAGGGACGGGTCAAGGATTCAACCTACGAATCAGGGGTTGATCCGCTGGGCAGCACCAAAGAACGTTTTAATGTGCGTTTTTACCTTGTTGCGATGATCTTTCTGGTGTTCGATGTGGAAGTGCTGTTTATCATTCCCTGGCTTTATGTTTTTAATAACCAGCGCCACCCGTGGGTTGTGCTGCCGCTGGGGGCGTTGTTTGTGAGTATTTTAGTTTTTACATTCATTCTGCTGGTGGCCTATTTGTACGCCTGGGGTAAAGGCGTATTTCAGTGGGATTGACGCCAGAAACCGGACCCCATGGAGCTTGGAATGACGATTGAACCAACAACATTACCAGATAATTTTCTCACCCTGAATCTGAAAAAAGTGGTGAACTGGTGCCGACGGTCCAGCGTTTGGCCGTTGCCGTTTGCCACCGCTTGCTGTGGTATTGAACTCATGGCCACGGCCAGCAGCCGCTATGATCTGGCCCGTTTCGGGGCCGAAGTGATGCGGTTTTCGCCGCGCCAGGCGGATTTGTTAATTGTCGCTGGGCGCATCAGCTTTAAGATGGTTCCGGTGCTGCATCGCATTTACCTGCAAATGGCCGAACCGAAATGGGTCATCAGCATGGGGGCGTGCGCCAGTACGGGCGGAGTATTTGATAACTACGCCACCGTGCAGGGCATTGATCAATTTATGCCGGTGGATGTTTACGTTCCCGGTTGCCCGCCACGTCCGGAAACGCTCATTGAAGGTATCATGGCCATTCAGCGGATTATTGATCAGGACGGCCTGCCGACATCGAAGCGTCAGCCGCTGAAAATTTCAATTCCGCCGACGTATAAGCCTGCGCCGCAGCCGCAAATTGAACTCGGGCCGCGGCTTACCGCGGCTATGCGATAAGGCGGCTATCAAGGCGAAAAAAGTTTTTTCCATCCCTTTTGGCAGTTTCCGCTTTGGCTGAACTGCCCGGGATGATTCAGGGAGATCCATTTTGACCGCTGAGGCTGGTGGACCTTTAGGAAATGATCTAGCGTTAATGCAGGGTATTGCATCACGCGACCGCTCCGCGCTTACTTCCCTTTACAATAAATATTCCCCAACCCTCTTGACGCTTTGTACCCGTCTTTTGGCTGACCGCGGTGAGGCGGAAGACCTGCTGATTGACGTATTTTGGGAAGTCTGGGAGCGGTCCGATCGGTACGATCCGGCACGCGCTGCTCCATTGACGTATCTGGTGATGTTGTGTCGCAGCCGGGCGATAGACCGCCGCCGCAGCGCCAACGCGGTAAAAAAAATGCCGCCGGGAATGCAGATTTCCGTTGAGGCCGCGGCCGATAAAGGATTGGATATTGCCGATCGCGGCGAGCGTGTGGATTACGCGGATTTGGCGGAACAGAGAGAAATAGTGCGCACCGGCGTGCGAAAATTAAGTGCTCCGCAGCAGCAAACCCTGGAATTAGCGTTTTTTGAAGGGCTTAGCCACACTGAAATCGCGGAGAAAACCAACATCCCGCTGGGAACAGTTAAGAGCCATATTCGTTCAGGTTTGATCCGCTTACGTGAGATTTTACGTAATGTAGGTGTAGATGCGGAGTCGACACTGTGAATTGCCGAGATGCCCAAGACCTCATACCCCTTCAAGCTGCCGGTGCCGCAGTGCAGGAAGATAGCGCGCAGCTCGAAGCGCATCTTCAACAGTGCCCGCATTGTCGGGAACTCATGGGAGATTTCACGCAGGTGGCCGCCCAACTGGCCATCGCGGTAAATCCCACACCCGTCCCTGCGGTCCTGCGTGAAGCACTGGACTGGCGCATTGATCAGTCTATGTCTCAGTTGCCGCCGCTGGAAATGCCACGCCAGACTTCGCGTATGGGCTTTATCATGGCTTTGGCCGCGAGTATCGCGCTACTGATCGCGATGGGCATGAGCCTTTATATTCAGCATCTTCAGAAAACTGAAATTCATGGTCTACACCAACTGCTGGCATTCAGCGAAAATCGGAACCGCAAGGTTATGGCCCATGAAGCAACCGTGGTGACCAGTTGGGAAAATCGCGTTCATCTGCTGCAGAGCCGGGTGCAACAGGCTGACGAAGTCATTAAGATGCTTAAGGTTCCGCATCTTCAAATGGCGTCCTTGACGGGGGCTGGCAAGCAGCCCTCCGCGTTCGGCCGATTGCTGTGGGATCAGCACGCCAAAATGTGGAAATTTTGTGCCACCGATTTAAAGCGTCTTCAAGCGGACAAAACCTACGAGCTATGGTGGATTACACCCGCGAGTAAAAAAATTCCGGCAGGAACTTTTAAT